>NCDQ01000016.1 GCA_002280275.1 Caulobacter vibrioides
ATCGGCGCATCGCCCAGCAGCATGTCGACCTGGCTTTCGGCCAGGGCGCGCCAGCCCGCCGGCACCCGGCTCGGGCCTTCGAGCGCGATCACGCCGGCGGCGTGTCCGAAACGCAGCTGGGCCATTTCGTCGACGCGGCGGGCGAGGTCGGAGTGGTTGCGGGCGTCGAGCATGTCGATCACCGCAGCGTGGGTCTGGGCCTGGGCGGAATAGTTGGCGCGGGCGTTGGCTTCGATGGCCTGCCGGACGCTGGCCTCGCGACGGTGCGCGGCGGCGGCCCGGGCCAGGGCCTTGGGGCCAAAGTCGATGACGTTGGCGGCGTCAACCCGCAGGCCCAGCTCGCCCAGCAGGTTCTCGTCCTCGCGCAGGAACTCCGGTTCGGTGCGGAGGAAGTCACGCACGCTCTCGGCATCCACGACCGTCGTTCTGGTCGCTCGCGTTGCGTCGCTCATCTCGTCCCCACCGGCTATAGACTCAAGGCGACCAGATGAAGCGCCAAGACGGTTAACACCGGCTTGATGCCGTCGGCGCCCGACGCTCTCGACCTGGGGACGGTTTCGCGGCAGAAGCTCACGCCATGCCGCGCATTGCTTCCGTCCTGCTGCCGATGCCGTTGCCGGAGGCCTTCGACTACGCCGAGCCGGAAGGCCTTGGGCTGGCCGTCGGCGACCATGTGACCGTGCCGCTCGGGCCGCGCGTCATCCGAGGTGTGGTGACCGCCCTGCGCGACGGAACCGGCGGCAATCGGCCGCTGAAGCCGGTGCTGGAGCGGGTCGATGATCCGCCGCTGCCGCCCGGAGCGCTGGCGTTCGTGGAGTGGGCCGCCCGCTACTCGGTCGATGTCCCCGGCTGGCCGCTGGCCATGGCCTTGCGGGGCCTGCGCCATCCGCCGCCTAAGCCCGACAAGGTGCTGGCGCTCACCGGCGCCCAGCCCGGGCGCGTAACGCCTGCGCGCCTCAAGGTCATGGCCGCCGCCGAGGGCGCCAGGCTCTCCGGCGCAGCCCTGGCCTCTGCGGCCGGCGTCTCGGCGAGCGTGGTCAAGGGGCTGGTCGACGAGGGCGTGCTGGCCGTCGCGTTCGTGGAGCCCGAGCGCGGATTGGCGCAGCCCGATCTGTCCCTGCCGGCCCGCGCATTGAACCCAGGCCAAGCCGCCTGCGTCGAGGTGCTGAAGGACATGCTGGACAGCGGCGGCTTTCAGGCGGCGTTGCTCGACGGTGTGACCGGCTCGGGCAAGACCGAGGTCTATCTGGAAGCCGTGGCCGAGGCGCTGAAGGATCCCGACGCGCAGGTGCTAGTCCTGCTGCCCGAGATCGCCCTGACCCAGGCGGTTATGGCGCGTTTCGAGCAGCGATTCGGCGCGGTCCCGGCCGAGTGGCACTCGGGCGTCTCGCCGCCGCGTCGCCGGCAGGTCTGGGAGGCGGTGGCGAACGGAAACGCGCGCATCGTGGTCGGCGCCCGTTCCGCCCTGTTCCTGCCATTCCGCAAGCTGCGACTGATCGTTGTCGATGAGGAGCACGACAGCTCGTTCAAGCAGGAAGAGGGCTTCATCTACCAGGCCCGCGATCTGGCCGTCGCCCGCGCCAAGATCGAGGGCGCTAGCGTGCTTCTGGCCTCGGCGACGCCGTCGCTGGAGAGCCTCTATAACGCGCAGACGGGCCGCTATCGCTGGCTGCGGCTGTCGGCCCGGCACGGGGCGGCGCAACTGCCGGACATCGGCCTGATCGACATGCGCCAGACGCCGCCGGAGCCGGGCCGCTGGCTGTCCCCGCCGCTGATCAAGGCGATGGCCGTGACGCTGCAGCGCGGCGAGCAGGCCATGCTGTTCCTGAACCGCCGGGGCTATGCGCCGCTTGTCCTGTGCAAGGCCTGCGGCGAGAAGATGAAATCGCCCGACACCGACAGCTGGCTGGTCGAGCACCGCTACACCGGGCGTCTGGTTTGTCACTTGACGGGCTTTTCGATGAAGAAGCCTGAGACCTGCCCGCACTGCGGGGCCAAGGACTCGCTCGCCTCGATCGGCCCCGGCGTGGAGCGGGTCGAGGAGGAGGCGCGGCACATCTTCCCCGACGCCCGGGTGGCGGTGTTCTCGTCCGACACAGTGATGGACGCCGAGGGCGCCAAGGCGCTCGTCTCCAGCATGGCGGCCGGCGAGATCGACATTCTGGTGGCGACCCAGGCCGCCGCCAAGGGGCACAACTTCCCGAACCTGACCCTGGTGGGCGTGGTCGATGCGGATCTCTCGCTACGAGGCGGCGACCTGCGCGCCGGCGAGCGGACGTTCCAGCTTCTGGCCCAGGCGGCGGGCCGGGCGGGACGACACGAAAAGCCCGGGCGAGCGCTGTTGCAGACCTACGCGCCAGACCACGCGGTGATGCAGGCCCTGGCCGCGCAGGACCGAGACGCCTTCGTCGAGGCCGAGATGGCCATGCGCGAGGACGCGGGCCTGCCGCCGTTCGGCCGACTGGCGGCGGTGATCGCCTCAGGACCAGATGGCGCGGCGCTGGACGCCTATGTCGAGGCGCTGGCGGCGGTCATTCCCAACGCCGAGGGCGTCGAGGTGTTCGGCCCCGCCGATGCGCCGCTCGCCCTGGTGCGGGGGCGTCGCCGCAAGCGGTTCCTGGTCAGGGCCGAGCGCAATGTCGACCTGCAGGGCTTCATGGCCGCCTGGCGGGCGCGGGCCAAGGTTCCGAACTCGGTCCGCGTGGTGATCGACGTCGACCCCTACAGCTTCCTCTGAGCGTCTGCGTGCCGGCTCGGCAAACGAAAACCCCCGGAGCGACGCCCCGGGGGTTTGTTGTTTGGCCGCCTTCTGAAGACGGGCCGCCGCTATGACGACTTTTTGGCGTCGCGTTTGCGCGCCAGCATGTTCAAGCCTTCGACCCCGGCCGAGAAGGCCATGGCCGTGTAGATATAGCCCTTCGGCACGTGAGCGCCGAAGCCTTCGGCGATCAGCACGGTGCCGATCATCAGCAGGAAGCCCAGGGCCAGCATGACGATGGTCGGGTTGTTGTTGATGAAGTTGGCCAGCGGGTCGGCGGCCAGCAGCATCACCGAAACGGCGACCAGCACGGCGATGACCATGATGGGCAGATGCTCGGTCATGCCCACGGCGGTCAGGATCGAGTCGATGGAGAACACCAGGTCCAGCAGGATGATCTGGAAGATCGCCGAGCCGACGTTGTTGATCACAACGGTGGCCTTGTCCTTCTCGAGCACGTCGTCGCTCTTACCGGGATCCACCGCATGGTGGATTTCCTTGGTCGCCTTCCAGATCAGGAAGACGCCGCCGGCGATCAGGATCAGATCGCGCCAGGAGAAGGCCGTCTCAAAGCCCGGTTCGCCATGCGATCCGACCGGTCCGCTGATCCCGAGATCGAAGACAGGCGCGGTGAGGCCGACGATGAAGGCGATGGTCGACAGCAGCACCAGGCGCATGATCAGCGCCAGCGAGATGCCGATGCGGCGGACCTTCTGCCGGTGCTCTTCAGGGAGCTTGTTCGACAGGATCGAGATGAAGATCAGGTTGTCGATGCCTAGCACCACCTCCATCACGACCAGCGTAACAAGAGCGGCCCAGGCGGCTGGGTCGACGGCAAGGCTAAGGATTTCGTTCATGGGTCCCCAATAGGGTTCTGGCGCCGCGCCTCCCCGCACGGAACCGTGATGGCGACCAAATGGGGGACGAACGCCCTGCTTGTCGAGACCTCGCGTATCGAAAAGCCACGCCGGAGGACGATTTATGCCCGACGCAGCCCACGTAAAGCCGCTAACGGCCCTTCGATTTTTCGCGGCGTTCTGGGTGGTGCTCTACCACTACTGGCCGAACCTTGATGTCGGTTTCACCCCGGCGGTGGCGGCCAAGGGCTACCTCGGCGTCGAGGCCTTCTTCGTGCTGTCGGGCTTCATTCTTTGCCACGTCTATCTCGCCGGTTTCGGTGAGGGACGCTTCCGATACGGCGACTTCCTCTGGAATCGGCTGGCGCGGGTCTATCCCCTGCACGTGGCGACGCTGGTCGGCGTGGGGGGCATGGCGCTCGCCGGAACCCTCGCAGGGCTCGCGGTCGATGCGAACATTCTCTCGTGGCCGTCGCTGCCGGCGAACCTGCTGCTGGTCCATGCCTGGGGCTTGGCGCCGGTCGCGGGCTGGAATCACGCCTCCTGGTCGATCTCAGCCGAGTGGTTCGCCTATCTCACCTTCCCGGCCTTCGCCTTCTTGGCGTGGCGTCTGCGGGAGCGGCCGTTCACCGCGGTGATCGCCGCCTTGGCGCTGATCGCCTTGGTGTATCCGGTGTTCGAAGCGCTGGCGGGGTTCTCTCTGACCGAGGCGACGATCCGCTGGGGCGCGCTGCGCATCGTGCCCTGCTTCGCCTACGGCTGCGCCTTGCACGCTCTGTGGCGGTCGGGGCGCTTTCCGTCCCGACTCGCCGCGCCCGGCGCGGCTGTCGTGGCGCTCGCGACTCTCGCCGCCATCGCGGTCGGCGCCCCGGATTTGAGCATCGTGATGCTTCTGGGCGGGCTGATCTTCATGCTCGCCAGCCTCGCTTCGGCCGGCTCGCGCTTCGCCAGTCAAAAGGTTTTCGTCTATCTCGGCGAGATCAGCTACTCGACCTATATGATCTGCATCCCCTGGAAGATCGTGGCGATCAATGTCGCCACGAAAATCCTGAATACCGATAGCGACAAGTTGCCGCTGTTGGTGTGGGTCTTGATTGTCGGGGCGTTGATCCCGCTGTCCGCGATTTCCTACCACGTCATCGAGAATCCGTGTCGCGAACGGATGAAAGCTTGGGCTACTACGTGGCGAACGCGGCGGCTGGCGGCGGCGGGCGCCTGATAAATACTCTTTTCACCAATCGCCGGTAGGGTTATCCCTTCACCCAGTGACGCGGGGAGTACCCACAGCATGACGAAACGGACGAGGACCCTCCTGGGTTCCCTGGCCGCTGCCGCCATGATCAGCCTTGTGCCGGTCTCCGGCGCGAACGCTGACGGCTACTGGCAGTGCGTCCCGTTTGCGCGTCTGATGTCGGGTATCCAGATCTTCGGCGACGCCCGCACCTGGTGGAGCCAGGCGGCCGGCAAGTACGACACGGGGTCGGCCCCGAAGATCGGTTCGGTCCTGTCCTTCAAGCCCACCGCCCGCATGAACCTTGGCCATGTGGCGTTCGTCAGCCAGGTGCTGACCGATCGGGTCATCCAGGTCACCCACGCCAACTGGTCGATCATCGAGGGTGACCGCGGCCAGATCGAAAAGGACGTCACCGTCGTCGACGTCTCGCCCAACGGTGACTGGACGCAGGTCAAGGTCTGGTACGACCCGATCCGCGATCTGGGCACCACGGTCTACCCGACCAACGGTTTCATCTATCAGGACGCCCAGGCGATGAAGATCGCCATGGCCACCAGCAAGATCGCAATGGCGCAGAACGCCGTGGTCTCGGCCGCCAAGTCCGCCGCCAATCAGGTGGCCGCTTCGGTCCGCGCCTCGCCGCTGGACATCATCACCCAGGCCGCCGACTCGACCGACCGCATCGCGGCCCTGATCGAGGCCGCCACCGGCGGTGGTTCGCCCCCCAGCGACACCAACGACAAGCCGAACGCCCCGCGCTAAGGCGGGACGCGTTTCGATCCCTCGTTTATTTCGCGCCACGGTCGTGAGCGCGCCCGTTGCGCGTCGCCAATCGCGACTTTCTGTCGCGCTTTGAACGGTTGCTTAAGGCTGTCGTGGGACGTTGGGCGTCGTTCCCGCGTCATTTTGTCCTCCTTGAGCGCCCGTTTCGCACGATGCCGTCTGCTGCGCCGTCACGACCGAGCCTGATCCGAAACGTGCACCCTTCGGTGGTGCGCGAGTTGCTGGACGCGCACGCCCGCTATCTGAAAGGCGTGCCCAAGGGCCGGCGCGCGGTGCTGCAGTACGTCAATCTCAACCACTACGAGCTGGACGGCGCCGATCTTTCCGAAGCCGACCTGACGGGCGCCTTGCTGAACAGCGCGTCGCTGCGCGGCGCAAAGCTGAGTCGCGCGACGCTCTTCGGAACCGACCTTCGGGATTGCGATCTTCGCGACGCCGATCTCTCCCGATGCGACATGCGCGGTGCGTGCCTGCGCGGCGCCAACCTCGGCGGCGCCAATCTTTCCAACTGCGACCTGCGCGAAGGCGTCACCGCCGTGCAGGATGAAGAGAAGGGCCTTCGGATCCTGGAGCATTCGAAGCGACCAGGCGAGTTGGACTACGCCATGCTGCAGGGGGCCAACCTGAACGGCGCCCAGATGTCCTGCGCATTCGCCCGCCAGGCCGATTTCACGGACGCCGACCTTTCCAACGTCACCCTGCAAGGGGCCAGGCTGAACAACGCCGTGATGGACGGGGCCAATCTTTCGGGCGCCATCCTCCACAATGCGGACCTGTCCAGGGTGTCGCTGCGGCGCGCCGTCCTGGCCGGCGCGGACCTGAGCGGCGCTGATTTGACGGGGGCGGACCTGACCGAGGTCCTTCGCGCCCCGCCGCCGATCATCTATGTCGACGATCTGCCGCTGAACGAGGTGCTGGAGGCGCACGAGCTGTTCTGTACGTCGGAAGGCCGCCAAGGCAAGGTCGCGCGCGTCGCCGAAGTCGACTTCCGCCCCCTCCGCCGCTTGAAGAACCGCCGTCTCAGCGGCCTATCGGCGCCCAACGCCGTGTTCTTCGGCATGGATCTGGAGGGCGCGCAACTGCAGGGGGCCAATCTGGCCGGGGCCGATCTTCGCGGGGTCAAGCTGCGCGGGGCCGACCTGCGCGGCGCGCGTCTTGTGGGCGCTCAACTGTCGCGGGCCGACCTCTCGGACGCCAAGCTGGGTCCCCTGAGAATCGCAGAGGATCGGGTGATCCGCACCGACCTCACTCGCGCCGCGTTGCGGGGCGCCAACCTGCGCGGCGCCAGCGCGCCGCGGGCCCGGTTCATCGAGGCCGATCTTTCCGGCGCGCGTCTGGACGGGGCCGATCTGAGCGGGGCCGAGATGCCGGTCGGCGCGGCCGTTTAGAGCCGCCTGTCGGCGAAGCGCGCCTCAACTTTTAATTTCATCGTCACATCCGCGTCGGCGGCGTTCGCGTATACACCGGGTACCCATCAAGGAGTCCCGCTGACCATGACACCTCTTCGCACGCTGGCCGCACTTAGCCTCTTGGCCCTGGGCGCCTTGGCGATCGCGACCTCGGCCGCCGCTCAGTCGCGGGCGCCGGATCGCGCGGTGGTCGGGATCGCCGCAGTCTATGCCCCCGCCTATCAGGGCGCGGACGACTATCGTCTGATGCCGTTCCCGGTGATCGACGTCACCTACGGCCGCTTCTTCGCCAGCGGCCGCAAGGGCCTGGGTTACACCGTGCTGGACGGCCCGCAGGTGAAGGTCAGCGCGGGCGCGACCTATGTGCCGGGCTATCGTCGACGCGACGCCCCGGTGGGCGTCGGGCGTCTTGATGGCGGCGCGGGACTGCGCGTAGCGGCCGACATGCGGCTGGGCGAAGTGTTGGCGACCGTAAGCGCCACCAAGGTGGTTTCGGGCGATGTCGATGGCGCGCTGGTGGACGCGAGCCTGGCCTATCCGATCCGCGTCTCGGAGCGCCTGAGCCTGACGCCCAGCGTCTCGGCGACCTGGGCCGACAGCCAGTATAACCGGGCCTATTTCGGCATCAGCGCCGCCCAGGCCGCCGCCTCCAAGCTGCCGGTCTATCGCCCGGGCGGCGGCGTCAAGGACGTCTCCATGTCACTGAACGCCAACTATCGCCTGAACGACAAGGTCAGCGTGGGCGCGACGGCCAGCCTGAGCCGGCTCACGGGCGATGCGCGCAACAGTCCGATCGTGGTTGATCCGACCCAGCCGTCGGCAGTGGTGTCGGTCGCCTACCGATTCTAGACGGCGGCGCGGATCGGGGGGGGCGTCGACGCCCCCAATCCGCCGGCGATCAGAGCCTGGTCTCGCAGGAAGCCTTGCGGGGGGCGTCAACCTTGGTGTTGATGCAACCGAACCGTGGGAGTCTTCGATGTCGCGTTTGTCCTGGATCGTCGCCGCCGGCGCCTTGGCCCTGGCGGGTATGGGCGGCGCCGCTCACGCCGCCGCGCCGCAGTTCAAGCCGTCGGCCTGTCAGGGCGACTACAAGGACGCCGCGCGGCAGGTGCGTTGCGGGACCCTGATCGTCGACGAGACGCGTGGCGACCCCAAAAGCCGTCGGATCTCGGTGGCGGTGGCCATCGTCAAGGCCAGCGCGCCCAAGGCGGGGCAGCCGCCGGTCGTCTATCTGCATGGCGGTCCCGGTGGCTCGGCGGTCGGCGGCCTGCCGCGCATGCTCAAAAGCAAGGCCGCCCTGGAATATGTCGCGGTCGATCAGGACTGGATCTTCATCGACCAGCGCGGCGGCGGCCAGTCTGATCCCAATCTCGACTGCCCGGGCGCCAACCTCACCGACGCCGGGCCGCCCAGCGACAAGGACGCCCAGGCGATCATCGCCTGCATGAAGGCCTTCCAGGCCAAGGGCGTGGACTTGTCGCGCTACAACGCCGTCGAGGTCGCCAAGGACGTTCAGGATCTGCGCAAGCTCTTGAAGCTGCCGCTGATCGACCTCTATGGCGGCTCGTACGGAACCCGCATCGAGGCGGCGATCCAGACCCATGCGGCCGAGGGCGTGCGCGCGGTGGTGCAAGACTCGCCCTGGCCGCCCGAAGCCGACTGGACCGTCGGCGGCCCGGCCATGGTCTCGAGCTCGATCGATATCGTCATGGCCAAGTGCGCGCGTGTGGCCGAATGCGCCAAGCGCTATCCGGACCTCAAGGCCAAGCTGGCTGTCGTCGCTGAGCGCTGGCTGGCGGGGCCCCAGACGATCAACGGCAAGACCTACACGGACGACGACCTCGGCGGCTGGCTGATGGACGCCAGCTACTTCACCGCCGGCGTGCTGCCGCGCGACCTCTGGAAGATCATCGAGGGCGACGTCTCGCCGGTGGCCGAGTTCGTCGAGAGCCGCGACTACTACAGCGAGGGTCAGTTCATGACCCATATGTGCAAGGAGGAGATCCCCTTCGAGGCCCGCGCCGCCGTGGCCGACGGTACGCAGAACGACCCGGTCGCCCGCCTGATGGTCGCCTCGATGCAGCGCATCCACGACGTCTGCGCCGCCATCGACGTGGGGCCGATCAACAAGGTTGAGCAGGCGCCGGTCAAGACCGCCATCCCGACCCTGTTCCTGGCCGCCGAAATCGACCCCGGCTGCCCGCCCGAGCTGACCCGCGCCGCCGCCAAGGGGTATCAGGGTTCGCAGGTGGTGATCGTCACCAACGCCACCCACGGCGTCTCGCGCAGTAGCCCGTGCGTGCGCAAGATGATCCGCAGCTTCTTCTTGGACCCGACCCAGCCGGTGGACCGCAGCTGCCTGCCGGCGGCGGATGCGCCGATGACGTTCGTTTACTGAGACGGCCCGCCCGTCTTGACGTGAGCGACTTGCGAGTGCCTCCTCGGGTTGAGTTGGAGGCATGCGATGCGAGTAGGTCTGTTGGCGGCCATTTTCGTGGCGGGATCGTTCGCACCCGTCCTAGCGCAGGACAGCGGACCCCTGCCCGAGGTCAGCGAGTCCCCCATCGGCCACCCGTCGGTCGCAGCAGCGCTGGCCGATCTTCAAGGGCGGAAGGACGTTCAGGCCTCCGTCCAAGAGGGCTGGACGATCATCGCCCAGCAGCAGCCACGCACGCTATGGTCGTTTCCTGACGCCAAGCATCCGGCCTATCCCGCCGCCGTTCGCCGCGAGATCGTCACCGGGCCGGACGGCAAGGTCTATGTGAAGATGCAGGTGCTGTGTGAGGCTTCCAAGCTTGCCTGCGACGATCTTGTCCGATCCTTCCAGGCGATCAACAAGGAGATCGGCGCCTCCAGGAAGCGCCGATCCCGGTAGACGCTACATCTTCTTCTTCAACGGCAAGAGATCTGGATACACCGCATCGCGCTTCTGGGCCTTGGCCGTGAAGGCCTCGGCCATGTGCGGGCCGCTGAACATGCCGGTCTGCCAGGTGGCGATGTAGTCCAGCGCGTCGGCGATCGAGTGGTCGCGGGCGTAGTTGATCATCACCTTGCTGCCGGCCACGGCCAGCGGCGACTTCTGCGCGATCTCGCGGGCGGTGGCCAGGGCGTGGGCGACGACCTCCTCGTGGGTGTCGAACACCTCGTTGACCAGGCCGATGTCGCGGGCGCGCTGGGCGGGCAGGCGGCGACCGGCATAGGCCAGCTCCCGCACCCAGCCCTCGGGGATCAGCTTGCACAGGCGCGGGAAGGTGCCGACATCGGCGGTCATGCCGATATTGATCTCTTGGATCTGGAAGAAGGCGTCGGTGGTCGCATAGCGGATGTCGCAGGCGCTGATGAAGTCGACGGCGCCGCCGATGCAGCCGCCCTGGATGGCGACGATCACCGGCATGCGCGCCTTGTCCAGGCAGCTGAAGGTGTCCTGCAGGTGATGCACGAAGCGGCGGAAGCTCTCGGCTGCGACCCAGCGGTCGGCGTCCTGGCGGACGGTGACGCCTTCGTCGTCGGTGAACACCGACAAGTCCATGCCGGCGCTGAAATGCTTGCCGGTCGAGGAGATGACGATGCAGCGCGCCCGCGCATTGTCATCAATATCTTTTACAATCGCGGGAAGCTCATTCCAGAACGGCCGTGTCATGGTGTTCATGGCCTCGGGACGCTTCAGCTGGATGTGCGCGACGCCAGCCTCGATCTCGACCTTGAAACAGCTATAGTTCGCCTGATCCTGGTTGCTCATGCCGGCCTCCCTTATGTTGTCCGCGACTATCGGACGGGGGGAGAGCGGCGACAACACTGACCCTACGGAAAAGGGAAACGACATGACGACGCGCAAGACCCCCGCCACCGCCCTGGCCATCGCCGCCGTCCTGAGCGCCAGCCTCGCGGCTGCGCCGGCCCCGGCGCTGGCCCAGCAATCCAAGCCGCTCGGCGGCATCTTCAGCTGCGAAGGCTCGGGCAAGAAACAGGAAGGCGGCGCCCTGATCGGCGCGGCCGCCGGCGCGCTGCTGGGCAGCAAGCTGGCCAAGAACGAACAGACCCTGGGCGCGCTGGTCGGCGCGGCGGCCGGGGCGGCCGCCGGCGCCTATATCGGCTGCCGCATGCAGTCCACCGACGCGGCCCTGGCCGAGCAGGCCACCAAGAAGGCGCTGGAGACGGGCGTCTCGCAGACCTGGAGCAATAGCCGCACGGGTAACTCCGGCCGCATCAATGTGGTCTCGTCCAGCTACGGCCCGCCGATCGACGGCCGCACCATCCGCTACGCCCAGGGCGTGAAAAGCCTGCCGACCCTGGCCGCGACCGCCAACACCTATACGGCCGCTTCGACGGTGAACCTTCGCGCGGGCCCGTCGACCAAGACCGCCGTGGTCGGCAAGCTGACCGCCGGTGAGACCTTCGACGCCATCGGCCAGGCGCCGACGGGCGGCTGGGTGCTGGTGGGCCGCAGCGGCTTTGGCGTCGGCTACGCGGCCGCCTCGCTGGTCCGCCCCACCGGCCAGATGGCCGCCAGCTGCCGCGTTATCGACGCTGCGGTCTCGGGCGGCGGCCAGGCGACCTCGACCCAGCGCTACAGCGCCTGCCGCGACAATCGCGGCGAATGGCAGCTGACCCAGGCCTAACGGTTAAGGCGGCGCGCTCCGCCGATGGCGGTGAAGAGGGGGTCGTTCGTCTGACTTGGGCGGGCGATCCCATTTTTTGGTGTTTGCTCGCCCTGCCGCTCGAGGGTTGGGCACGGCGCGGATCGTCACGCCCATGCCGAGTTCCATGGACGCGGCGGTGGGAGACGCCTACCTTACGCCTGATCACTTGAAGGGAGTCACGCCATGGACGCGGCCGTTTTTCGCGAACCTCGCCGACGCGTCGTGGCCGTGCCGGGGGGCGAGATCGCCGCCCTGGAGTTTGGTCCCGAGGATCGGGCGATCGACATCGTCTTCGTCCACGCCAACGGCTTCAACGCCCAGACCTACCGCACGCTGCTGTCGCCGCTGGCGGCGGGCCTGCGGATTCTCGCGATCGACCAGCGCGGCCATGGCGCCACCACCCTGCCGGCCGATCCGAAGGGGCGCCGGTCGTGGCGGGATCTGCGCGATGATCTGGTCGGCCTGCTGGACGTCCTGGACGGACCGCCGGTGGTGCTGGCCGGTCATTCGATGGGCGGCACGGTCAGCCTGTTGGCCGCCGCCGAGCGCCCCGAGCGCGTCAAGGGCCTGCTGTTGCTGGACCCGGTGATCATGCCGTGGCTGGCCAATCTCTACGCCAAGGCCCCGTGGACCTCCGGGCGGGGCTTCCTGCAGTTGCCGATCGCCCAGGCGGCATTAAAGCGTCGCGAGGTGTTCGATAACCGCGAGGCGGTGTTCGCCGGCTACAAGGGGCGCGGCGCCTTCAAGACCTGGCCTGAAACCATGCTCGCCGACTATGTGGCCGGCGGAGTCGTCGACGCGCCCGAGGGCAAGGTGCGCCTGGCCTGCGCGCCGGCTTGGGAGGCCTCGAACTACGCCGCCCAGGCGCATGATCCTTGGCGCGCGGTTCGGCGGGTGACCGCGCCGGTGAGAATTCTCAAGGCTCAGAAGCACTCGACCTGCCGGGGCGGCGACGGCTTCGCACGCCGGGGGCGGAATGTCCGGATCGAGACGATCGATGGCACGAGCCACTTCCTGCCCATGGAGCGCCCCGATCTGGTGCGCGACGCCCTGTTCGAGATGGCGACGGCTTAGAGCCTTTAGCCTGAAATCGGAATCGATTTCAGGCGTTAAAAAGTTTCTAAATCAAATGCTTAGAGCGTCAGAATAGCCGAAACCGGTTCCCACTTTCGGCCTTACGCTCTAGAGCGCCAGCCCACTGACCTCGTGGCGGGACAAGGCCGCCCGCGCGGCGTCGGTCACCGGCACCACCTTGCGGGCGTCGAGATCGAAGGTGATAGCCACCGCCTCGGAGGTGCCCCAGGGCTCGCCCGTGGCGGGGTCCAGCATCCAGTGGACCACGCGCATGGTCCGGGCGTCGGTTCCAAGCAGGCCCGAGCGGATCTCGATCCGATCGCCGGCGCGCGGCCAGGCCAGATGCACGATCCGGTACTCCAGCACCGCGCCGCCCATCCGTTGAGGCTTGTGCTCGGCATGCTCGACCACGACGTCGCGGAAGGGATGGATGAACGTGCCGATGCCGTCCGACACCCGACCGATGAACTGCTCGGTCCGCATCCGTCCGAACACGTCGCAGTCCGAGGGCAGGAGGCCGCCAAGGCCGATCCGAGCCAAGCCCAAGGCGTCAGCGCGGGCGAGGCTGGCGGTCGGTGTGAACGGCGACAGGTCGATGCTGCGGGCCTGAGCGCGCTCGGGAACCGCGACCATCAGCGCCTCGGCGCGTTCGCGCGCGACCTTCGGCCAAGGAAACGGCTGGCCATCGCGCGGCGTGGCGTGGACGACTGTCGTCTGGAAGGTGGCCGCCAGTTCGCCGGAGGCCGGGTGGATCAGCAGTTGCAGAATCCGCGCCTCGGTCTCGCTCATCTCGATCACCCCGCCCAGCATGTAGAGCGGCGCGCCGGCATGAGCCTCGCGCAGGAAGCGGATGTGCTGTTCCTTGACCAGCAGGGTCGCATTGGCGTGGGGCGAAAAGGCGTGCGGCAGGCCAAGCTCGGCGGCCATGCCGATCAGACCTTCCTGGGCGCGCACCACATAGTGACGCACGTTCATGTGCCCCATCTCGTCGCAGTCCCAGGTGTTCACGCCACCACGCCAGATCTCGACGCCGGGGAGGGGCTGGGCGGTCGTCATGGCGAGAACTCAAGCGATGGTGAACGGTTGTTCGAACCTAGCGGGCTTTGCTCAGCTTCGGCAATCGGCGCAAAGGCCATGGGCCTCGATCGTCACGCCCTTGAGCGCATAGCCTGCAGCCTCGCCGGCGGCGATGATCTCGGCGCTGGCCTTGGGCTCGATCTCGCGGGTCGCGCCGCAGCAGTCGCAGATCAGGAAGGCCGCAGCGTGGCCGTCGGCCTCCTTGCGGCAGGCGACATAGGCGTTGAGGCTCTCGATCCGGTGGGCGAAGCCCTGCTTCTCCAGGAAATCCAGCGCCCGATAGACGGTCGGCGGTTTGGCCGGCGGACCATCGCCCCCGAAGGACGAGATCAGGTCGTAGGCCTTCACAGGCTGACCGGCCTTCAGCAACAGCTCCAGCACCCGGCGCCGAGGCGCGGTCAGGCGCTGATCCGCCGCCGTGCAGCGGGCCTCGGCCGCGTCGAGCTCGGCCGCGAGGGCCGCGCCGGCGACGCCGTGGTTGTGGTGGTCGTGTCCGCAGGAGGGAGCGTTGGCCATGATGGAGAGGTAGAGGCCGCACCCGATCCGCGCAAGCCAAAGCAAAGACGAACGCGTTGGCGCGCCCTCGCCCGAGAGCGCGCTGGATAGGTCCATGAATTGGCCTTTTGCGCTTGATTGTCGCGGTGAGCCACCCTGCTATGGCCAAGGCGAAGCGCCGTGCAGGTGTTTGGGGAGGGGCGTGATGAGCGTTTGGTTCGGCCTGGCTGTTGGCTTGGCGCTATTGGCCCTCGGCGGGGAGCTCTTGGTTCGGGGCGCTGTCGCTTCCGCGCGCCGCTTGGGAGTCAGCCCGCTGCTGATCGGGCTGACCCTGGTGGGCTTTGGCACCTCGACGCCGGAATTGGTCACCAGTCTCCAAGCCGCTCACGCCGGATCGCCGGGCATCGCCATCGGCAATGTCGTCGGATCAAACATCTCCAATATCCTGTTGGTGCTGGGCCTGACCGCGATGATCGCGCCCGTTGTCGCGGATCGTCGGGCGGTGAGACGTGATGGCCTGGTGGTGCTTGGAGTGACGGGCCTGTGTATCGCGGCGCTGAGGACCGGAGAGCTGACGCGAGCCATGGGGCTGGCGGGCCTGGTCTTGCTGCTCGCCTACGTCGTCTGGGTGTGGCTGGCCGACCGAAGCCGACCTGAACTGAAGGCGACCGCGCCGGCGACGTCAGCCCCGATGTCGATCGCGATCGGGTTGGCGGTGGTCGGCATTGGCCTGACGATCTACGGCGCGGACTTGCTCGTTGGAAACGCCATCCTATTGGCCCGGAACGCTGGCGTGTCCGACACTGTGGTTGGGTTGACGATCGTGGCCGTGGGCACATCCGCTCCAGAGCTGGTCACCAGCCTTGTGGCCGCGCTGCGTCGTCAGTCGGAGGTCGCGTTGGGTAACGTGATCGGCTCTAACCTCTACAATCTCCTCGGCATCCTCGGCGTCACTGTCGTCGTGCGGCCGATCACCGTGCCGTTCAGCATCATGACGGTCGACGCCTGGGTGATGGGTGCGGCCACGCTTGCGCTTGTGATCCTGGCCTACAGGAACGGCCGCCTTGGTCGTGGGGCGGGGCTAGCCTTGGCGGCGGGATATGGCCTGTACGCGGCTTGGCTGATCGCGACCGCCTGACGGGCAAGAAAAAGCCCCCGGGACGTCAATCCCGGGGGCTCTGAAATCAGCTGGTCCTGGCCTTACTTGCCGAACAGCTTGTTCCAGCGCGGCTTTTCACGGCCTTCCCAGGCCTTGCGCCAGTAGGCGTCGCTGGCGATCAGCGGGACGACCGTGGTGGCTTCGGCGAACACCATCTGTTCGTAGGTGGTCGAGACCTTGCCCCACGAGGCGGCTTCCTTCAGCGTCGACGACGAGCAGGCGCCGTCGCGCACGTCGGCCACCGTGATCTGGATGGCGTACTTGTGCATGTCGGCCTCGACGCCGAGGATCTCGGCGCAGACGACGGTGTCCTGGGCGAAGTTCTTGGGCACGCCGCCGCCGACCATGAACAGGCCCGTGGTGCCGGCCGCGATCTTGACGTCCGTCAGTTCACGGAAGTCGGCGACCGCGTCGATCATCAGGTAGGGCTTCTTCTCGGCGATCTTTTCCTTCTGGTGCTTGACCAGACCGAAACCGGCCGAGCTGTCGACAAAGGCCGGGCAGAAGATCGGCACGCCTTCCTCGTAGCAGGTCTGGATCAGCGAGCCTTCCTTCTTGGCGTTACCTTCCGCCAGCCACTTGCCCATCTCCCAGATGAACTCGCGCGAGGAATAGCCGCGCGGCTCCAGCTTGTTGCAGATCTCCAGGATCGTGTGATCGCAGGCCTGCAGCTCTTCTTCGTCGATATAGGTGTCGTAGATGCGGTCGATATAGTTGTCGCGCAGGACGTTGTCGTCGACCGGGCCGGCGGCCTGATAGTGCTTGAAGCCGAGGGCCTCGAAGAAGTCCATGTCGACGATGCTGGCGCCGGTGGCGACCACGGCGTCGATCATGCCGTTCTTCACCATGTCGCGGTAGACGTGCATGCAGCCGCCGGCCGAGGTCGAACCGGCCAGGATCAGCCAGGGCGAGCACGCCTTGTCTTCGAGGGCCATGTTGAAGATATCGGCGGCGCGGGCGGTATCGCGGCTTGAGAAGCTCATCTTGCGCATGGCGTCAATGATCGGACGCGCATCGAACGAGGTCATATCGACGTGCTCAACCGTTTCAGCGAGCAGGGCGGCTTTCATATTGGATTGGGGGGTATCAGCGTTCATCTCTTGGTCCTTTGAGAGGAGATTAAGGTGGACGCCCGTCATTGATCCGTTATCCCCCAGACGGTGCGATGGGGCGGGAACTCAAAAAGTGCGGCCCCTATAGAACAAAGGGGCCGCATTGGCAAATCAAGGTTTTATAAAAGCCTACTTACTGCGCTTCTTGCCGCGTTTGCCGCCGGTCGAGATATGGCGCGGGCCAAGGCCAAACAGCGACGCCATCGGCGCATCGTCCATAAACACCGTGTCGGTCTGACCATAGCCGTTAAAGCCGGTCGCCATGGCCACGCCGTAAGCGCCCAGCATGCCGATTTCGATATAGTCGCCTTCGCGCACATCGGCGGGCAGCCAGAACGGCCCCGGCATGTGGTCGATGGAATCGCAGGTCGGGCCATAGAAACGGAACGGGCGCAGTTCACCCTCAGCATCCGTACCATCCGCCCGCACCAGCTTGACCGGGAAGGGCCACTTGGCGTGGGTAGCGTCAAACAGGGTGCCGTAGGAGCCGTCATTGAGGTACAAGGCATCGCCTTTGCGCAATTCCACCCGCGTCAGCACTGAGGTCGATTCCGCCACCAGCGAGCGGCCCGGTTCGGCCCACAGTTCCGTAGTTTCGTGCACCTTCATATCCTCAAAGGCGCGGTCGATGACATCCATATATTCGGCCAGAGCGGGCGGGATCATGCCGGGGTAAACCGACGGGAAGCCACCGCCGACATCGA
>NCDQ01000312.1:0-3382 GCA_002280275.1 Caulobacter vibrioides
AGCCGAAGGCTGTGATGATCGCCCGGTTTGGCCTGACCGAGATGCAGGCGGACTACATTACGACTGGTCATGCCGTTGGCTCCCGGCAATCGACGGCTGTGCCATTTCGTCGCACAGCTTGGCGCTGAGGGGGGGCAACTGGAGCGCGAAAAGCGCGGTTTCCAGAGCACCCGCGGTTTAGCCGGCCAGGTTTTCTTTCTTTTCCTCCAGCTCCAGCCACTCCATTTCGGCCTGCTCGAGGTCGGCGCGCGCCTTGTCGAGGGCCTTCATCGTCTTGTCGAAGGTGGCGGGATCGCGGGTGTAGAGGTTGGGGTCGGCCAGCGCCTCTTCGAGCTTGGCGATGATCGCCGGGCTCTTGGCGATCAGGGCCTCGCATTCCTCCAGGCGGCGCTGGTCCTTGTAGGAGAGCTTGACGCTCTTCTTCGGCGGAGGAGCCGGCGGGGCGCTTGCGGGTTTGGCGGCGCCCTTCGAGACGGGCGCGAACGCGGTCCCGGACTTGGAGGCTTTGAAGAAGTCCGGGTTCTGGTCCATCAGGTCGGTCCAGCCGCCGGGCGTCTCGACCACCCCGCCCTTGCCGTCCAGAGCGATGGTCGAGCTGGCCAGGCGATCGATAAAGTCACGGTCGTGGCTGACCAGGATCAGCGTGCCGTCGAAATCGGCCAGCAGGTCCTCCAAGAGGTCCAGCGTGTCCATGTCCAGATCGTTGGTCGGCTCGTCCAGCACCATCAGGTTGGTGGGATTTGCCAGAGCGCGGGCCAGCAAGAGGCGGTTACGTTCGCCGCCAGACAGGCTGGTGACGGGCTGTCGCAACTGGGCGTCGGTGAACAGGAACTCC
This sequence comes from Caulobacter vibrioides, assembly GCA_002280275.1. Taxonomy (GTDB): domain Bacteria; phylum Pseudomonadota; class Alphaproteobacteria; order Caulobacterales; family Caulobacteraceae; genus Caulobacter; species Caulobacter vibrioides_A. The sequence continues at coordinate 836 of NCDQ01000312.1, forward strand.
TTGGCGTAGCCGGCCACATGCTTGGGGTGACCGCGTACGATGATCGAGTCCCCGCCGCCGGGCGTCAGGAAGTCCCAGACGGTGATCTTGTCCGACAGGGCCATGCGCGCCTGGTCGATATAGGAGACCTCCAGATTGGTCCCCAGCTGCACCGAGCCGGCGTCCCGCTCCAGTTCGCCCAGCAACAGCTTGACCAGCGTGGTCTTGCCCGCGCCGTTGGGGCCGACCAGAGCCACGCGGTCGCCACGCAGGATGCGGGTTGAGAAGTTCTCGACGATCGTCCGGTCGCCAAAGCGCTTGGTGACGCCCTTGGCCTCGACCACGCGCTTGCCGGAGGTCCCGGCGGACTCCACGGCCATGGTCATGGTCCCGCGCAGTTCGCTCTGGCGGTCCTTCTTCTCGGCGCGCAGGGCCAGCAGCGCGCGGCGGCGGCCCTCGTTGCGGGCGCGGCGGCCCTGGACGCCCCGCGCCAGCCAGGCGTTCTCGCGCTCCAGCACCTTGTCCAGGCGCCGGCCCTCCTCGGCGTCGGCGGCCATGATCGACTCCGCCCAGGCCTCGAACTCTGAGAAGCCCTTGTCCAGGCGACGGATCTTGCGGTGCTCCAGCCAGAAGCAGCGCTCGGTGACGCGGTTGAGGAAAGCGCGGTCGTGGCTGACGATCAGGGCGGCGCACTTGGAGGCGGCCAGTTCGTCTTCCAAGGTCTGGATGGCGAAGATGTCCAGGTGGTTGGTCGGCTCGTCGAGAAGCAGCACGTCAGGCTGTTCGGCGAAGGCGCGCGCCAGCGCCGCACGCCGGGTTTCGCCGCCCGAGAGCCCTTTGGCGCTCTTGTCGGGATCCAGTCCGAAATCGGCGAGGGCGGCCTGGGCTTCATAGTCCTGAGCGCCGCCGGCGGTGGCGTAGTCGAGCAGGGTCTCGCCGGTGATCTCGGGCTCCTGGCTGACATAGACGACCTTGGCGCCGGGCTGGACAGCGCGTTCGCCGCTGTCGGCCTCGACGCCTTGATTGGCCAGGATTTTCAGCAGGGTCGACTTGCCCGCGCCGTTGCGACCGACGAGGCAGGCGCGCACGCGCGGTTCCAGCGCCAGGTCGACGCCATCGAACAGCGGCTTGGCGCCGTCAGCGAGGCGGACATCCTTGAGAGCCAGTACGGGCGCGCGGGCGGGAGAGGCCATTGTGTCTGAATACGGGGTCGGAGGCGGCGGAGCGTCGCGGGAGGAGAGGGCGTATAGCAGGCCAGGGGCCGAAAGAACGCCCAATTTTGATCGGGGCCGGACTTGGCCAGCCCCTCGACCGCGAGGCGGGCTCTCTAGTTCCCGGGGGCGTTGACGTTGAAGCTGGCGTTGTTGCCGATCGCGGTCGAGACGCCGGTCACTTGGCGGCCGCTGGAGGTGACCCTGGTCGAGGACGACGCGCCGACATCGGCGCTGTTGTTCTGGCTGTTGGTCACGCTCATGCGGCCGTTGCACTGTGAACAGGCGTAGCCGGTCACGGCGTTGCCCATGGCGGTTGCGGTCGTGACCGCATCATAGCCGTCGTGGCCGGCGAAGCTGGCGGTGGCCTCGACCCCGCCGTCGGTGTTGGTCTGAATGTTGTCCAGCACCAGTTCGGCGCCGACATTGTTGACCTGAGAAGAATTGCCGGCGGCGTAGGCGGTGGTCTGGGCCGCGCCGAACAGATAGGACGCCCCCTCGGCCTGACCGCGTACATAGGACGTGTTCCACTGGTGGGCGGCGACGTCCGCCAGAGGTCCGTCATTGCTGACAGCCAGATTGTTGCCGGTCGCCGTGGCCGCCGTCGCGGTCATGTAGCTGTTGCCGTAGGCGGTGAACTTGCTGGCCTGGGTCACCTCGGCGGTGTTGGCCTGGTCGAGGATCGCGCGGGCGGCCGACTGGTTGGACCCGACGATGTTGATGTTGTTGCCCGCCGTGGTGGCGGTGACGGCGCTGGTTCCCGACACATAGCCGACGGTCGCGCCGCCGTCGGCCAGGACGTTGGCCGTGGTCGACTGGCTGATCCGTGCGCCCGCCGACCCGTTGTCGAGGGTGACGCCGGCGCTGTTGCCCATCGCTAGGGTCGAGACGGTCAGGTCGGTGGCCCCGGCGTAGGCGGCTTCCACCTGGCCGCGCGCGGTGACGGCGGCCGAATTGGTCTGGACCGCGAAGGCCGAGATCGTGCCGTTGGACGCGGCGAGAGCGGCGGCGTTGCCGACGGCCGTTGTGCGGACGGCGCTGGACGCGCCCGCGCTGGCGCCGACATCCACGAGGCTGCGGCCATAGACCTCGCCCTTGTTGTCCTGGTTCGAGGTCACGGCGGCGTCGGCGTTGGTCACGCCCACCGACACGCCATTCGCCTGGGCGGTGGTGCTGGCCGTGACGCCGTCGCCGACCGTCTGAACGTTGAGGGTCTGCTCCGAGAAGATCTCACCCAGATTGATCTGGTTGTTGAGAACCGGGCTCGGTGTCGTCGTCTGGCTAGTAGCGACCCCGCTTAGCATCACGGATATCGGGATCGCGGCGAGCGTTCCAGCGAGACGGGTCATCGCGGGTC
>NCDQ01000312.1:3469-6376 GCA_002280275.1 Caulobacter vibrioides
TCGTTCCCAGATTGTTGTAGGCCGGCGTGAAGGCACCCGTCTGGCCGACGGTGGCGTCACCGAACGGATCGAAGCGCAGGCAGCTTTCCGGCCCAGGCATGCCATACAGGTTAGCGGCCATCTCGACGGTGGCGCGCTCGATCAGGGCGCGAACCGCCAGCTGCATGGGCTCCAGCGCCCCGCGACCGGCGGAGATGTCGAAGAGATTGCCATTGAGGAAGTCGAAGACGCCGGCGCTGACTTCGCGGCCGACCACCTGCTTCTGATACGAGATCACGTCGACCACCTCGAGGGTGCGGGTGTTCACCAGGCGCAGGTCCAGCGCTATGTTCATGATGAACACGCGACGGCGGAAGTTGCCCTTCAGCCCGTCGGTGTCCTTGTCGCCGGCATAGGCGTCAATGCCGGCCGAGCGAATGTTGTAGTTCAGCTCGGTGATGCCGCCGATGACATAGAAGTCCGAGCCCGGCACCTGGCCGGCCAGGATCTTACGGAAGTCCGCCGGCGCGTCGGGCGCGGGGTTGGGGCGATCCGAGATCAGCTTGTTGTTGGCGTACTTCAGCTCGAACTCCGACACCGAGGTGTCGAAGCGTTCGACCAGCGGCATGCCGGCCTTGGCGAAGGCCGAGACGGCCATCAGCGAGGCGCCTTGGGTGACCTTGCGGCCCGAACCGTCAGCTTCTTCCTTGCCGGTATAGTCGGCGATCCGGCCGATCGCGATGCGCGGCGCGACGATGCGGTTTGTGCGTGCATACTGGTTCAGGCAAACCAGCGCCGAAGAGTAGTCGGTCGGATTGGCCGTCACCGGCGCTGTGCCAATGGGCTTGGCGTAGTTGCCGGCCGTCGAAGCCACCGGCGTGCTGCCGCAGGCGCTGAGCGCCGCCGTGGCCAGCAGGGCCAGGACCAAGCCTGTGCGCTTGATCATCATTTCGGAGTACCGCCCTTCACGACGTTCGAGCCGGCGGTGACGTTGCCGGTGTTCACCTGGCTGGAATTGACGATGACGGTGTTGTTGTTGCCTTGGGTGATGACCGTCAGGTTGTTGCCGATCGCGGTGGAGCCGGCGTATCCGCCTACAGCGCCCACACCCGAATAGGCGTCCAGCGAGCCGGAGCTGCGGCTCGACGAGAAGACGCTCTGATCTGAGCCGGTCAGCATGACGCCGTCCACGACCACTCGATTGCCGTTGGCGTCGCGGGTCGAATACTCGATCATCCGGCTTTCCTGGCCCGAGCTGCGGCCATAGCCGGCGTTGAACGAGGCCGAGTTGGTCGACATCGATTGCGCTGCGGCCGCGCCGCCAGCGCCGAGCGTGAGGGCGACGACGACCATCGCCACACGCGTCTTGGATTTCCGATGCCAGGCCATGAGAGGCTCCGCGACTGTCGACACGGAGCGGCAAGCAACCCTCGTGCCAAAAAGATACAGCATGAGGGATAGACCCAAGGTCTCGAAAAAATGGTTAAGCCCCGCGACGGGGTTCGAATCGTCGCGCGAGCCCCTAGATAGAAGCCATGGACCAGCCCCCGCGCCCCGAGCCGATCTTCAACGCGCCTTGGCCCGCGCTGCTGGTCGCGGCGGCCGTCATCGCGCCGCACCTGCTGCTGCAGAGCGCCAGCCAAGACCTGATCTACTCGCTGGCCCTTGTCCCTCGCGAGTTCTGGGAGGGGCGGTGGACGGGCGTCGTCACCATGATGTTCGTGCACGGCGGCTGGGTTCACGCCGTCATGAACGCCGCCTTTGGTCTCGCGTTCGGAGCGCCGGTCTCGCGCGTGCTGGGACTTGACGGCCGGGGAGGGGGAATCTTCTGCCTGTTCTACCTGGCCTGCGGCCTGGTCGCGGGCGTGGGCTTCGCCGCGATCCATCCGCAGGGCCTCAGTCCCGTGGTCGGGGCTTCGGGCGCGATCGCCGGCCTGATGGGCGCGGCGGCGCGCACTATAGATAGCGCGCCTGGCCATTTGGGACCGGTCTTTGGACCACGCGTGATTTCCCTGGGCCTGGGCTGGCTGGTGGTGAACCTGGTGCTCGCGGTCACCGGCAGTCTTCTGACCATGGGCGCGGGCGGCGTCGCCTGGGAGGCGCATCTGATCGGCTTTGCGGCGGGCGTGCTGCTGATCGGGCCCTTCGCGCGCTGGGCGGGACCGCCCGCCGGCGTCGCCGACGCCCCGTAAACGCTCTGGGTTTTCTTGATCGCCATGGCCCATTGATTGAAGGGCCACTTTGGAGGACCCTCGTTCTATAAAGAACAAGGGAGGGCATACTGTGCTGGTTTCTCAGATCCTCAAGGACAAGGGCGATCTTGTGTTCACCGCCTCGCCTCAGGAGACGGTCGGCGCCGCGGCGGCGCTGCTGCATACCCGCAGGGTCGGGGCCATGGTGGTCGTCGACGAGAAGGAAGCCGTGGTCGGCATCGTCTCCGAACGCGACATCGTCCGGATGGTGGCCAAGGAGGGGGCGGCCGCGCTCTCCAAGCCGATCAGCGGCTGTATGAGCGCCAATGTCGTCTTCGCCCAACCGGACGAGACGATCGACGCGCTCCTCGAGCGAATGACCGACCGCCGCATCCGCCACCTGCCGGTGGTCAATGGCGGGCGTCTGGCGGGGATCATCTCGATCGGCGATCTCGTGAAGTACAAGATCAGCGAGACCCAGGCCGAGGCCGAAGGGCTGAAGGCCTATATCGCTGCCGGCTGACACGGGGCCTGGCGTTCTGGTGTCCGCTCCGGTCGGCGCCAGGGCCATCCGCCGCTCGTCACGTCCCGAACGCGTTGGATGGGGTGCGTGCGCTCTATATAGAGTGCGCGCATATATAGAGCGCGCCGTGAGGGGCGGGGGCCGCCGCTAGCGCTCGATCAGTTCGGCGCCTGCGCCTTTGGTGGCGTCGGCGAGGCTGTAGCCTTCTAGGAC
>NCDQ01000017.1 GCA_002280275.1 Caulobacter vibrioides
ACCAGTTCCAATAGCGCAGGACCGTCTGGGCGCGATCGACGGCGATGGCGTCATAGACCGTCAGCACGCGCTCGAGGTTTGGGTCGGTGGCGCCCGTGCGGTCGACTTCCTGCCGGCGGAGGCCACGCCATAGCTGGCGGATACAGGCGCGGGGCAGGCCGGTGGCCTTGCACAGGATCGCCAGCGGCTCGCCGCCCGGATCGGTGAAGATCTTGGCTCCGGTCATCGGCTTCAGGCCCGACAGATACGAGATCTCCTCGGCGATCTCGCGGGTGAAGCCCCCCTCGCCGGCCGCGACGGCCTCGTCGAGACTATTGAACGGGCTCTTGGCGATGGCGGCGCGGTTGCGTTGGCGGCGCTCGATGAACTGCAGCGCCTTGCGCGACAGCGGGTCCTGCCAGCCCTCGGCCGAGGCCAGGGCGAAGACGTCGCCGACCGCGTCTTGCAGGATCTCACGCGAGACCGCGAAGCGCTGGAGGATCGTGCGCCGGGCGTCGGAATCCGCCCACCAGAACATCACATACGCATGGCTGGGTCGCAGCTCGGCGCGGCGCAGCAGCAGAGGGATCAGGTGCTGGGCGTCGCGCGTGGCGGCCACGATGTTCTCGACGCCCTGGTGGCTGAGCTTGACCAGCTCGTTGCGCAGCAGGGTCTCGATGACCGCAGGCTCGCCCATGTCGATCAAGGCGTCGGCGACCACCTCGCTGACCCCGCGACGCTGGGCGATCAGGCGGCGGTGCTCGGTCGTGGCCTGATAGAGGCAGCTGATCAGGTCCGCGTCCGACAGCTTCTCGGAATCGACCAGCAGGGCCCGCGCCACCGGCAGTTCGTCGCGCAGCAGCAGACGCACCAGCACGCCCGGCATCTCGTTGAGCATGGCCAGGCGACGCGCCACCTTCTCGCGCTCGCCGATATTGGCGTCGCGCAGCATCTCGACCAGCAGGTCGGCGGTCATCGAACGCTCGAAGGCGTTGATCCGGCTACTGGGCAGGCAGACGACGTCGGCCAGTCGCTTGAGCAGGGTCGAGCGCGAGCGCGGCGCGGCCCGGGGGGCCTCGGGCTCGTCGCACGACGGGGTCAGCGCGGCTTCGTTCATGACGCTGAACAGACCAGAGCGTGATTAACGGCCGGTGAGCGCGGGCGCGGCAAATGCGCGCCCGACGCCCTTTAGCGAAACTCAGGATCCTTCCATTCGGGCCAGATGTCCGGCACGTCGGTCGAGACCTTGTTCGGATAGACGGGCGCGCGCTTTTCGAGGAACGAAGTGACGCCCTCATTGGCGTCGCCGGACGAACCGCGCGACTGGATGGCGCGACTGTCGGCCTTGTGCGCCTCCATAGGATGATCGGCGCCGGCCATGCGCCATAGAAGCTGGCGGGTCAGGGCCACCGAGACGGGGGCGGTGTTGTCGGCGATCTCGCGGGCCAGGGCGCGGGCGGCGGGCAAGAGCTCGTCCGGCGCGTGCAGCGAGCGCACCAGGCCCTTCTCCAGCGCTTCAGACGCCGGGAACACACGACCGCTGTAGCACCACTCCAACGCGGTCTGCAGCCCGACGAGGCGCGGCAGGAACCAGCTGGATGCGGCTTCGGGCGTGATGCCGCGGCGGGCGAAGACGAAGCCGAACTTGGCCTCGGTCGAGGCCATCCGGATGTCCATCGGCAGCTGCATGGTCACGCCCACGCCCACCGCCGCGCCGTTGATGGCGCCGATAATCGGCTTGAGGCTGTCGTACATGCGCAGGGTCACGCGGCCGCCGCCGTCACGATAGATGTCGCCGACCTTGCCCTCTTCACGCTCCAGCGCCTGAGGGTTGGTGCGATCGAAGGTGGCGCCGCCGCCGCCGAGGTCCGCGCCCGCGCAGAAGGCCCGACCCGCGCCCGTGATGATCACCGCCTTGACCGCGTCGTCGGCGTCGGTGACGTCGAACACTTCGATCAGGTCCTTCATCATCCGGGCGGTGAAGGCGTTCATGCGGTCGGGGCGATTGAGGGTGATCGTCGCGATCCCATCCTCGACATCGTACAGCAGGGTCTCGAAGGTCGGTTTCGACATGGCGCTCTCCTCGGCCTTGATTTCAAACGATCGTATGACTTGAACCCGCCAGAGGACAAGGCCCGGTCGCATGCGGCGGACGGTCTGCTGTTTTGGGTTTGCTGCGACGGCGCGTCGCGGCGCGCGATGGGCCAAGCTTTGCCATGCTTAAAGCGTCCGGTACCCCCCATATCCGGACGCCCTACAGCGCCGGCGCGGGACCCAATGCTCGCAGCCGGCGCGCCCTTTTCTATCCCCGCTTCACACCCAGCTTGCTGATCGCGTGCACGAAGTTGTTCGGCGCGATCTCGATGTTTCCGGTCCAGTTCAGATCAGGGAAGCGGGCAAGGATCTGGCGATAAGCTTCCTCCAGCTGAATCTGCGCCACACGCTTGCCGATGCAGGTGTGCGGGCCGTAGCCGAAGGCGATGTGCTTGCCGGCGTTGGCGCGGGTGACGTCCAGCTGGTCAGGATTCTCGAACATGGCCGGATCGCGGTTGGCCGCGCCGTAGTACATGATCGCCTTCTCACCCTCGCGGATCAGCTGGCCGTTCACCTCGACGTCGCGGGTGGCGGTGCGGCGCATATAGACCACCGGACTGACCATGCGGATGAACTCGTCGACCGCGCCGCCCAGCAGGGACGGGTCGTCGATGAGCTTCTGCTTCTGATCCGGGAACTCGGTCAGCAGCTTCATCGACCCGGACAGCGTGTTGCGCGTGGTGTCGTTGCCGGCGAACACGATCAGCAGCCACGAGCCGTCGAGATACTCGTCGGGCAGCACCGCGCCATCGAGCTGGGCGCGGGCGATCGCCGTCATCAGGTCTTCCTTCGGGTCCTCGCGACGCTTGTGCAGCATCTTCCGGCCGTACTCGAACATCTCCTCGACGTTGTTGTTGAAGTCCATGACGAACTGCATGAGCTCCAGGGTCGGCTGCATCGGCGCGTTGGCCTGCTTGACCGCCAGGTCCTGGGCGCGCTCCAGATAGTGCATCCAGGTCAGGAACTTCGGTCGATCCTCCGGCGGCACGCCCAGGATCTCGCACAGGGTGAACAGCGGCAGCACGCTGGAGAAGTGCTCGACCATGTCGATCTCGGCGCCGTCCGCCAGCAGCGGCTCCATCGCGTCGAGCAGGCGCGTCACCTCGCCCTTCACCCGCTCGGTCAAGCCGCGCAGATAGGACGGGGTGAAATAGGGCATGTGCTCGCGACGCAGCTGCAGGTGATGCGGCGCGTCCATGTTGATCATCGTATCCATCGAGGCGCGGAACAGCAGCGCGTGGCGCTTCTCGGGCGCGCCCATCGACATCAGGATGCCGCCCCGCTGGGACGAGAAGGTCTCGGGGTCGCCATTGACCCGGTGAACGTCCTCGTAGCGCGTCAGGGCCCAGAACCCGGGACCGTCGAACGGCTCGGGGTGCCACATCACCGGTGCCTGTTCGCGCATGCGGGCGAAGTCCGCCCAAGGCTGGCCCTGGGTGAAGCGGAAGATGTCGGCGAGATCGACGTCCTTGAGCGTCGGATAGGTCGGCGGCGCGCCGGGCCCCGCCTTGCCGTCCACCACCGTCTGACTGATCAGGTCCACTTTACGCTCCCTAGGGTATCTTTCCGTTAGCGTCAGGATACCCAAGATCGATGTTCGACCAACGGCGCCGCGACGGCAACTTGCGCAATGGCCGGACCTGGGCTCATCCTCTCAACTAAACGCCGATCACGCGACGAGAACGCGGACGGCAGAGGGAGAGACGCGATGACCGGGATCATCGAGGCCGACTACGTCATCGTGGGCGCGGGATCGGCAGGCTGCGTGCTGGCCGCGCGCCTGTCGGAGAACGGACGCTACAAGGTCGTGCTGCTGGAAGCGGGCGGCGACGACCGGCCGACCAAGAACCTCTCGCAGTTCGCCTCGAACATGATGATCCACATCCCGGTCGGCTACTCGTCGACCCTGAAGGATCCGAAGGTCAACTGGCTGTTCACGACCGAGCCGGACCCGGGCACCGGCGGCCGCGCCCATGTCTGGCCGCGCGGCAAGGTTCTGGGCGGCTCGTCCTCAATCAACGCCATGCTCTATGTCCGCGGCCAGGCCGCCGACTATGACGGCTGGCGGCAGTTGGGCTGCGAAGGCTGGGCCTGGGACGACGTCCTGCCCTACTTCCGCAAGGCCCAGAACCAGGAGCGCGGCGCCTGCGACTTGCACGCCACCGGCGGTCCGCTGAACGTCGCCGACATGCGCGACGCCCACCCGATCTCCGAAGCGCTGATCGAGGCCTGCGACCAGGCCGGCATCCCGCGTTATCCCGACCTGAACGGTCCCGACCAGGAGGGCGCCACCTGGTATCAGGTCACCCAGAAGAACGGCGCGCGCTGTTCCTCGGCGGTGGCCTATCTGCACCCCGCCATGAAGCGCCCGAACCTGCGGGTTGAGACCAACGCCCTGGCCGGCCGGGTGCTGTTCGAAGGCAAGCGCGCCGTCGGCGTCGAGTTCATGCAGAACGGCGAGCGACGCACAGCCATGGCGCGCGGCGAGGTCATCCTGGCCGGCGGCGCGATCAACTCGCCCCAGCTGCTGCAGCTCTCGGGCGTCGGCGCCGGCGGCCTGCTGCGCGAGCATGGGATCGAGGTGGTCCATGATCTGCCCGGCGTCGGCGAGAACCTGCAGGACCACTACATCGTCGCCGCCCGCTATCGGCTGAAGTCGGGCACCATCTCGGTCAACGAGCAGAGCAAGGGCGGACGCCTGGCGGCCGAGGCGATGAAGTACCTGCTGTTCCGCAAGGGCCTTCTGACCCTGTCGGCGGCGCACGTGGCGGCGTTCTGCAAATCCCGTCCGGATCTGGCCGGACCGGACATCCAGTTCCACATCCTGCCCGCGACCATGGACCTGGAGAAGCTGTTCAACGAGCAGAAGATGGAGCTGGAAGGCGCGCCGGGCATGACCATCGCCCCCTGTCAGCTGCGCCCCGAAAGCCGTGGCCATATCCGCATCAAGTCGGCCGACCCGTCGGTCTATCCGGCCATCTTCGCCAACTACTTGGCCGATCCGCTGGACCAGGAGGTCATCGTCGCCGGCCTGAAATGGGCGCGGAAGATCGGTGAGCAACCGGCCATCGCCCAGTATGTCGAAAGCGAGATGAACCCGGGTCTCGAGGTCCAGACCGACGAGCAACTGCTGGAGTTCGCCCGCCAGACCGGCTCGACGCTCTACCACCCCGTGGGCAGCTGCCAGATGGGGAACGGGCCGATGGCCGTGGTCGACGCGCAGCTGCGTGTGCGCGGCGTGGAAGGCCTGCGCGTGGTCGACGCCTCGATCATGCCGCGCCTGATCTCCGGCAACACCAACGCCCCCTCGATCATGATCGGGGAAAAGGGCGCGGACATGATCCTGGCGACCGCCAGGCAGCCCGTCGCCGCTTAAGCAACCACCCCGTGTCATCCCGGCCGCAGCGAAGCGGAGAGCCGGGACCCAGGGGCGGCGCGCGCTGCGCTCTTGCAACCCATGGGTCCCGGATCGGCCCTAAGGGCCGTCCGGGATGACAGATCGAAATCGAGTTAGAGAAAGACGCAGAGGTCCCGGCTATGCACCCCTACCTCCACGCCCAAACCCAGGGCGATAAGGCCGCCTATGTCATGTCCGGCTCCGGCGAGGTCGTCACCTACGCCCAGTTGGACGCGCGCTCGAACCAGGGCGCGCACCTGTTCCGGTCTCTGGGGCTGGTTCCCGGCGACGTCATCGCCATCCTGATGGAGAACAACGCCCGCTTCTTCGAGGTCGCGTGGGCGGCCCAGCGCTCGGGGCTCTATTTCGTCTGCATCTCCACCAAGCTGACGGCCTCCGAGGCCGAGTACATCCTGCAGGACTGCGGGGCCAAGGTGTTCATCACCTCCACCGCCATGGGCCCGGTGATCGACGAGATCGCCGCCCTGGTCCCCGGCCTGTCACTGTTCACGGTGGGCGGCGCCCACGGTCCCTACGCCGACTTCGTCGCAGCCCGCGACAGCCAGCCGACCACGCCGATCGCCAATGAGAGCGCCGGCACGGACATGCTGTACTCGTCAGGCACCACAGGACGCCCCAAGGGGGTCAAGCCCGCCCTCAGCGACGGGCCGATCGACGCGCCTAACGCTCTGCAGATGATGGCCCAGGGCCTGTTCGGCTTCTCCGGCGACAGCATCTACCTGTCGCCCGCGCCGCTCTATCACGCCGCGCCGCTGCGCTGGTGCATGACCGTGCATAAGCTGGGCGGCACCGTGATTGTGATGGAGAAGTTCGATCCTGAAACGGCCCTCGCCCTGATCGAACAGCACAAGGTCAACTGCGGCCAGTTCGTGCCGACCCACTTCGTGCGGATGCTCAAGCTGCCGGACGAGGTGCGCGCCAAGTACGACGTCTCGTCGATGAAGTCGGCGGTCCACGCCGCCGCCCCCTGCCCGATTCCCGTCAAGGAGCAGATGATCGCCTGGTGGGGCCCGGTGATCTTCGAGTACTACGCCGGCACCGAGGGCAACGGCTTCTGCTGGATCAATTCGGAGAACTGGCTGACCCACAAGGGTAGCGTCGGCCAGGCGGTGCTGGGCGAACTGCGCATCTGTGACGAGGCCGGCGACCCCGTGCCGTCGCGCACCGAAGGCACGGTCTATTTCGCCAACGGCCCGGCGGTGAACTATCACAACGCCCCGGACAAGACGGCCGAGAGCTACAACAAGCACGGCTGGACCACGCTGGGCGACGTGGGCTGGGCCGACGAAGAGGGCTTCCTCTACCTCACCGACCGCAAGAGCTTCATGATCATCTCGGGCGGGGTGAACATCTATCCGCAAGAAATCGAGAACCTCTTGATCACCCACCCCAAGGTCGCCGACGCCGCCGTCGTGGGCGCGCCGCACGAGGAGATGGGCGAACAGGTGGTGGCCGTGATCCAGCCGATGAACCTGGGCGACGACCAGGTCGCCTTGGCCGAGGAGCTGATGGCCTTCGCCCGCGCCAACCTCAGCCACGTGAAGTCGCCGCGCCGCATCGACTTCATGGCTGAACTGCCCCGGCACCCGACCGGCAAGCTCTACAAGCGCCTGATCCGGGACGCCTACTGGGGCAAGGGCGAGAGCAAGATCGTTTAGGGGGGCGTCTTTCTCGTTGATCTTTCTAGAAGTTGCCACCACAAATTATAAAGTGGTGGCAACGAGACTCACATGGCTCCCCAACGCCTTCCCCTGGCGATCCATACGAACGTCGCCGAACTGCTGGACCAGCTTCGCGCCGCCCAGATCACCGCGTTCGGAGACGGCGCGAGCTTCCTGCGCCGTGAACGCAAGGGGCGCTATTATTGGTACGTCCGGTCGCCGCAATCTCAGGGCGAACGGCGGGAGCGCTATCTCGGGCTTGAAACGCCCGAACTCCTGCAGACGATCGAACAAGCCAAGCAGGTGAAAAGCGCCTCGGAAGGGCGGAGGATGCTGGTCCGTGTCCTTCGCGCTGCTGGTCTTCACGCCCCCGACAATCGCACGGGGCGGGTCCTGCAGGTTCTGGCTCAAGCCGGAGCCTTCCGCCTCCGAGCCGCTGTGGTCGGAACGGTGGCGTTCCAGACCTACGGGGGCCTGCTGGGGTTCACCCTGCCCTCCACGGCCGTCCGGACCGGCGACCTCGACATCGCCCAAGACTACGGGATCTCCGTGGCGCTGGACGACGGCCTGGACCAGACGTTCCTCGAAATCTTGCGCGGCGCTGATCCCACCTTCAGCGCCGTGCCGAAACTCGATCCCGGCAAGAGTACGACCTATCGCACGCCCGACGGCTATGCGGTCGATGTGTTGACGACCAGCCGCCACGCCGGTGACGAGGAGACTTCGCGACTGGAGGCCCTGAACACCGACGCGACGCCCCTTCGATTCCTCGATTTCCTACTCCGCGACACGGTGGAGGCCGCTGTTCTCCACGGTGACGGGGTGCTGGTGCGCGTCCCCGCGCCCGCGCGCTACGCGGTCCACAAGCTGATCATCTCGCGCAAGCGTGGACAAGCCAATCCCAAGCGGCGCAAGGATTTCGAGCAGGCCGAGACGTTGATCCACGCCCTCGCCCAGGAAGACCCCTTCGCCCTGCGCGAGGCCTACGCCGAGGCGCGCGATCGCGGCGAAGCCTGGCGCGAACTGCTGGACCAGGCCGTATCGCAGCTGCCTGAGCCCGCGCGCGTCGCCCTGGAGGCTTGAGCCGACTTGCCCTTCCGGGCGACGCATGCGACCAATCCAAACAACTGTTCGAGGGAGAAATCACATGAAGGAAGTCGCCTACGCCGACATCGCCGGCCTGGTGGGCCAGGAACTGGGCGTCTCGGACTGGGTCGAGATCACCCAGGAGCGCGTCAACCTGTTCGCCGAAGCCACCGGCGACCATCAGTGGATCCACGTCGATGTCGAGCGCGCCACCAAGGAGATCGGTGGGCCGATCGCCCATGGCTATCTCACCCTGTCGCTGATCCCGATGCTGGGCGCAGGCATCCTGCGGGTGACCGGCGTGACGCGCGGCATCAACTATGGCTGCGACAAGGTCCGCTTCACCGGCATGGTCCGCGTCGGCAAGAAGGTGCGCATGCGCCAGAAGCTGCTCAGCGTCGAGCCCAAGGCCGGCGGTCTGCAGATGAAGAACGAGTGCACGATCGAGATCGAGGGCGAGGAGCGTCCCGCCTGCGTCGCCGAGACCATCTCGATCATCTACGGCTGATCATCGATCTGCTCCCAGGCTGCTGAATCGCGATAGCGTTCGGCAGTCTGGAGAGCTTTAGATGGCCAAGCAGCACGACTACACCAGCCTGATCGAATGGACCGGCGACCGGGGCCAGGGAACGCGGACCTATCGCGGCTATGACCGCACCTGGACGATCGCCACACCCGGCAAGCCGCCGATAGCCTGCTCGAACGATCCGCTGCTGGGCGGCGATCCCACCCTGCACAATCCCGAGGACCTGCTGCTGTCCTCGCTGAGCGCCTGCCACATGCTCTGGTATCTGCACCTGGCGTCCAGCGCCGGGATCGTGGTGCGTGGCTATCGCGATAGCCCGCTCGGCGTGGGCGAAAGCACGCCCGACGGCGCGGGGCGATTCCTGCGCGCCACCTTGCGGCCGCATATCGTGGTGGAGGCCGGCGCCGACCTCGCCAAGGCCGACGCCATCCACCATGAGATTCACAAGGTCTGCTTCATCGCCCGGTCGGTGAACTTCCCGATCGACTACGCAGCGACCTACGAGGAGGCCTGAGGGCTAGCCCTCACGACCTCCTCGCGCAGCGTTACTTCGCCGGGACCACCGGCAGCTCGATGTAGGACGCCTGACCCGCCGCGTGATGGATCGCGTTGCGGGCCACCACGAACTTGGTTTCCTTCTCGTTGTCGCCGCCCGTGTTCAGGTTGCGGACGAACTTGGGGAAGTTCGACGAGGTGATCTCGATCCGGATCCGGTGCCCCGGCAGGAAGGTGTTGCTGGTCGTGATCGGCGTGGGCTTCACGACGCTGACCGCGCCGGCCGTCAGCATCTTGGGCTTGTCATAGCCGTCGCGATAGCGGGCGCGCATGATCGTGTCGCCGATGATGTAGGCCGTGCCGTCCGGCGCGACATCGACCAGCTTGACCGCAAAGTCGGTGTCCTTGGCGTCCGACGACACGTGCAGCACAGGCCGCACGAAGCCGGAGACTTCCATGGCCTCGGTCAGCGGCTCGCTGGTGTAGACGAGCACGTCGTCGCGCGCCTCGATCGGGCGCTGGTCGAAGGCGCCGGCGATGACCAGGCCGCCGTTGCAGCAGTCCCCGCCGCCGATGGTCTGCACCGGGTTGGCCGGATCATAGACATAGCGGTCAGCCTTTTCACCGGCGGCCGGGGCGGCGGTCGACAGCTTGCCATCGCCGTTCAGGCTGTTGGCGCGTCCGCCCGAGCGCAGATAGAAGCGCACCGTCTTGGCCTGTTGCGGCGGCCACTGGGCCGATTCACGCCAGGCGTTGGCGCCCATCGAATAGTAGCGGACCGGCGGCGTGGAGGCCGAGAACGCGGCCGTATCGCCCTTCAACCAGCGGTCGAAGAAGGCGTAGACCTCCTTCTCGGCGTCGAAGTCGATAGACCCCAGCGCCCGGTCGCCCGACTTGTAGGGGCCGCTGAGCACCCGCGAATTGAAGCCGCAGTGGTTCGAGGGCGTGACCACCACGTACTGGTTGGCGCTGGCCTCCTTGTCGGAGTTCACCGTCCGGGCGTGGTTGAACAGGGCCATGTTCGGCCCGATCGACACGTCGTACCAGGAATTGAACCACAGGGCCGGCACGCCCCAGCCCGCGTCGTCGTGATAGAGGCCGCCCTTGCGCCAGGCCGGATCGGCCGGGCCCTTGCGGTTGATCAGCTCTTCGAACGTGCCGGTCGGCTCGCCGAGGTTCTTCAGCATGTCGGCCACCGGCAGGTGACGGATCTGCTTGGGCCAGTCGACCGCAGGCTTGTTCGGCGCCAGATCGTTGTATTTGGCCAGACGCGCGATGGTCGGCTGGTCCAGGCCCTTGGGCGGCTGCGGGTTCAACGGGTTGTCGACGCCGTACAGCCAGACGAAGAACAGGTTGCGCGGCACGCCGCCGGTGTACCAGTTGCCCTGCTCTTCGAACTCGCCGACCTTGCCGATGCCGGCGCCAGACGCCTGCGGGACCATGGCCGCATGGGCGGGGTGGTTCTGGGCGGCTAGGGCCAGCTGCCATTCGGCCGAGGACGAGCAACCGCGCGTGCCGACCTTGCCGTTCGACCAGGACTGCTTGGCGATCCAGGAAAGGGTGTCGTAGCCGTCTGTCTGGGGCTTGCCCAGGATCTCCCAATCCCCCTCGGAATAGAAGCGGCCGCGCTCGTTCTGCAGCACCAGGGCGTAGCCGCGCTTGATCGCCTCCAGCGCGCTGCGGCTGCTGCCCACCTTGTAGGTCAGCTCGTTGTAAGGCGTCTTGATCAGGATGGTCGGCAGGGGCCCCTTGGCGCCCTTGGGCCGATAGACGTTGGTGGCCAGCCGCACACCGTCACGCATCGGCACCATCTCGAACATGGTGACGTCGGCCTTTTGAGCCAGCTCCCGCTCGATCGCCGCGTCCGAAAACTGCGAATAGTCCTGCGCCAAACTTGGCGACGCGATCGCCAAGACCATGACGGCCGCACAAACCTTCATAGAACTATGCATTCCTGTTCCCTCTCCTACCCTCGTCCACCAATCAAACAGACCGCCGACGCTCAAGCCACTTTTAGACATCGCGCCTGAGCGCCAGGGATTGCCCGTCGCCGCGCCGTCCCTGCTCAAGACCCGACCTCCCAGCCCCCAGCCTTCTCGTCCGCACCCAGACCGTCTTGCGCGGCTTGGCGGTTCATGGGCTGCTCCCCGCCGCAACAGGCCACTCAGAGGATCCCGATGCCCCTCGCGCCCAGCCGCCGCCATCTACTCTCCGTCGCGACCCTTGGCGCGCCAGCCCTGTTGGCCGGGGGCGCGCGCGCCAGCGCGACCAGCGCCCCCGCCCTGACCCCGAACTCGATCCCCGTCGCCGATCTGCACCGGCAGTTCGACGTCGAGCCCGGCTATCACAACCTCGAGGCCGGCTATTGGAGCATGATGCCCCGGGTGGTGGCGCAGGCCTTCGCGGACAACACCGCGATGGTGAACCGCGCCAACGCCGTCTGGGCGCGCAATGTCATGCCCGGTGGCGAGGGCTGGACCAGCGCCTTCCGCGCGGCGCAGGCCGCGATCGCGCGGCTGGTCGGCTGCGGCGCCGACGAGATCGCCATCGCCCGCAGCGGCGCCGACGCCCTGCAGATGCTGATCACCAACTACAAGCCGCTGAAGGCCGGCGACGGCGTGATCTGCTGCGATCTCGACTATGACACCATGATCGCCGCCATGCGCTGGCTGGGCACGCACAAGGGCGCCAAGGTCGTCGAGTTCGCCATGCCCGAGCCCGCGACCACGGCCAATATCCTGGCCGCCTATGAGGATGTTCTGAAGCGAACGCCGGAGGCCAAGCTGCTGCTGGTCACGCAGGTGTCCAACAAGACCGGCCTCGTCACCCCAGTGCGCGAGATCGTGGCCATGGCCCGGGCGCGCGGCGTGGACACCATCGTCGACGCCGCCCACGGCGTGGCCTGCCTGGATTTCCAGCTGGAGGATCTTGGCGCCGATTTCGTCGGCTGGTCGGTGCACAAGTGGACCTCCGCGCCGCTCGGCACCGGCGCGATGTATGTCCGCAAGAGCCGGCTCGCCGACATCGACATCGCGTTCGGCAACCACAGCGCGCGAGATAGCGACATCAACGCCCGTATCCCCTCGGGCACGGTGAACTTCGCCGCCGTCATGACGATCCCCACCGCGGTCGACTTCCATTTCGCGGTCGGCGGCGCGGCCAAGGAGCGGCACCTGAGGGGCCTGCGCGATCGTTGGGTCCATGCGGTCAGGGATGTTGCGAACGTCGAGATCTGCGTTCCGGATGATCCGGCCCGCTATTGCGCGATCACCAGCTTCCGCCTGAAAGGCATGACGACGGACGAGGCGGCGCGCCGGGTGCAGAAGCGCCTGTTCGACGCCTAACGCATCCGCACGATCTGGCGCGGCGGGGTGCGCAAGGGACCCGTGATCCGCGTCACCCCGGGATTCTTCAGCACGCCGGCCGATGTCGACGCCCTGGCCAAGGCCTTGCGGGCCGAGCACGCCATGCTGCTGTAGACGCGAAACGGCCGCCGGATCGCTCCGGCGGCCGTCTGGTCTTCATAGCTTGGCGTTCAACGCTTGATCGCGTCGCCGATCTTGTCCTGGGCCTGGCCGACCTTGTTCTGGACGTCGCCCTTAGCTTTCTGAACAGCGCCCTCGGCTTGCAGCTTCTCGTTGCCGGTCGCCTTGCCGGCGGCTTCCTTGGCCGCGCCCATGCCCTTGTCGATAGCGCCTTCGATGCGATTGGTGCTCATGGCTGGTTCCTCTGCGTTGCTGTCTGCGTCGCGGAAGAAACGGGAGCGGCCCCTCTGGGGTTCCGTCAGCGGTTGGCGGCGGCTGGCGTGGGGGGCTTGGAGACAGCCACAACCGCGCCTGGCGCGGGCGGCGGGAGCTGGGACGCCTCGGCTTGGACTGCGGGCGGCGTCGGTGTCTGGTCGATCATCGCCAAGGTCTCGCGAATGAACTTGGCGTGGGTGACGATGCCGATCTCTAGCCGCTCACCTGAGAGCTCGACCTGCTGGGTCAGGACGCCGGCGATGAACTGGAGGTCCTGGGTTTCGTTCGCGCCAGGACGACGGCGATCAGCCTGCGCCATGAACACCGGCCCGCCCGAGTTTCCCGGGAACACCGCGAAGTCCAGCAGAAAGGTCGGGAAGTCGGTGGATGGGGTGAGCGGATATGAGGCGACTCGCCCGGACCGCAGGATCGGGAAGCCCGCCGGATTGGCCGACAGCCCCCGTGGAAAGCCCAGCGCCATCATCTCATCGCCGGGGCCAAGGTTGAAGTCGCTGAAGGTGTCGTCCTTGGCCAGGTAGTTCAGCGGGATGGCCGCGCGGACAAACTCCTCAGGCGCCTCGACCACCATGGCGGCGACATCGCGGGTCGGATGTTTCACCCACAGCGGGTGATCACCTTCGCGAATCTTCAGCGCCTCGGGATCATAGCGCCAGACGCTGTCGGAGCCCTGCACGCGGTAGCCGATACGCGCCGTCATCGACGGCATCTGCTCGAAGACATGGGCGGCGGTGATGAGGATGACGCGCGGCTTGCCGTCGGGCGCGGCGTCGGCGATCAGAAAGCCCGTGCCGACCGTGCGCGATCCGTTCGCCAACGGTTGCTCCAGCTGGACCGTGGCCTTGATCAGGTCGACGGAGAGGTCCACCGCCATCACGCCTCCCTGCGATACGCTAAGGGCGTACTAGCCCAACGCTTGTGCGAGTTTGACCACTGGTCATTCGCGCCGCAAGCTGTCGTTGCGCCGCATGTCCGCGTTATTCAGGGTTACGGGGGATTTTTCTCATGGATCGACGTCAGATGATGACGGGAGCCGCCGCTGCGCTTACCTCCTCCTCCACGCTCTTGTCTGGAACAGCTTTCGGATCCCCCATGACCGCCGACAACGCCGCCCGCCCCACGCCGCCGGTGGCCAAGAAGATTCCGAAGACCATCACCCAGCTGGGCCGCACGCGGACCGATGACTACGCCTGGATGAAGGACGACAACTGGCAGAAGGTCCTGCGCGATCCCAGCCTGATCAAGGCCGACGTCAAGGCGCACCTGACCGAAGAGAACGCCTACACCAAGGCCATGCTGGCCCCGACCGAGGCGCTGCAGGCGGCGATGTTCGAGGAGATGAAGGGCCGCATCAAGCAGGACGACGCCAGCGTCCCGGCCAAGGACGGCCCGTTCGAATATTACACCCGCTACGACAAGGGCGCCCAGCATCCCGTCCATGCGCGCAAACCCGTGGGCGGCGGCGCCGAAGAGGTGCTGCTGGACGAAGAGAAGGAAGCCAAGGGCAAGGCCTTCTATCAGGTGGGCGCGGCCAGCCATTCGCCCGATCACAAGCTCTACGCCTGGGCGGTCGACGAGCAGGGCTCGGAAGTCTTCCGCATCCACGTGAAGGACTTGGCGACCGGCGCCCTGCTGGGCGAGGCCGTGGACAGCACCACCGGCGACTTCTGCTTTTCGCCCGACGGCCAGTGGCTGTTCTGGACGTTCCGGGACGACAACGGACGCCCGGCCAAGATCTATCGCCGCCCGATCAAGGGCGCGGCCAAGGACGACGTGCTGATCTATGACGAGCCGGACGAAGGCTTCTTCATCGGCGTCGGCGTCACGGGCTCGGAGAAGTACGTCGTCATCTCGTGCGGCAACCAGGAAACCAGCGAAGCGCTGCTGATCCCGGCCGCCGATCCGACCGCCAAGCCGGTGGTGTTCCACCCCCGCGAGGTGGGGCTGCGCTACGAGGTTGAGCACTGGAACGATCACTGGGTGATCCGCACCAACGCCGACGGCGCCGTCGACTGGAAGCTGGTCACCACGCCGGAGACCGCCACCGGCAAGGCCAACTGGAAGGACTGGGTGGCCCACAAGAGCGGCCGCCTGATCACCGGGACCATGGCCTTCAAGGCCTGGTTCGTCCGCCTGGAGAAGGTCGACGCCCTCAACCGCGTCGTCGTCACCGCCAAGGACGGCTCCGAACACGCCATCGCCTTTGACGAGGCCGCCTACGCCCTGTCGCTGGAAGGCGGCTACGAGTACGACACCGACACGGTGCGCTTCGTCTACAACTCAATGACCACGCCGAGGCAGTGGTTCGACTACGATATGAAGAGCCGCCAGCGGACCCTGCGCAAGACCCAGGAGATCCCGTCCGGCCATGATCCGTCGAAGTACGAGACCCGCCGCCTGAACGCCAAGGCCGCCGACGGCGCCGAGGTGCCGATCTTCGTCCTTATGAAGAAGGGAACCAAGCTGGATGGCACAGCCCCGCTGCTGCTGTACGGCTATGGCAGCTACGGCATCTCGATGGAGCCGAACTTCTCGATCCGTAACTTCAGCCTGGTGGATCGCGGCTGGATCTGGGCCACGGCCTGCCCGCGCGGCGGCTCGGAAAAGGGCTGGAGCTGGTTCCTGGACGGCAAGAAGTTCAAGAAGAAGAACACCTTCACCGACTTCATCGCCTGCGCCGAACACCTGCACGCGGCCGGCTATGGCAAGCCCGCCAACACGGTCGCCTATGGCGGCTCGGCCGGCGGCCTCCTGATGGGCGCGATCACCAACATGCGGCCCGACCTCTTCACCGGCATCATCGCCGCGGTGCCGTTCGTCGACGTGGTCAACACCATGAGCGACACCACCCTGCCCCTGACCCCGCCGGAGTGGCCCGAATGGGGCAATCCGCTGGAGGACAAGGAGGCTTACGACTACATCGCCAGCTACAGCCCGTATGACAACATCGGCCCCAAGCCCTATCCGGCGATCCTGGCCACCGGGGGCCTGTCGGACCCCCGCGTCACCTACTGGGAGCCGCAGAAGTGGGTCGCCAAGCTGCGGCCCGCGACCACCAGCGGCAATCCGGTGCTGCTGAAGATCAATATGGAGGCCGGTCACGGCGGCGCCTCGGGCCGCTTTGATTTCCTCAAGGAGATCGCCCTGGACTACGCCTTCGCCGTCTGGGCCGTCGAGAAGGGTTGGACGAAGGCGTGAGCGTTGTGATCCGGGCGTCGACCGACGCCGATATCCCGGCCATCACGGCCATCTATGGCTGGAACGTGCTCAACGGTCTGGGCACCTTCGAGGAGATCCCGCCCGACGCAGCCGAAATGGCGCGCCGGCGGCAGGGTTTCCTCGAGCGCGGCCTGCCCTATCTGGTCGCCGAACGGGACGGCAAGGTCGTGGGCTATTGCTATGCCGGCCCGTTCCGGCTGCGCGCGGCCTATCGCTACACGGTCGAAGACAGCGTCTATGTCTCGCCCGAAGCGGTCGGCGCGGGGGTCGGCAGGGCGCTGCTGTCGGCCCTGATCACCGCCTGCGAAGATTTAGGCCTGCGACAAATGTGCGCAGTCATCGGCGACAGCGGCAACGCCGCCTCCATCGGACTGCACGCCGCCCTTGGCTTTGAAAAGAAAGGTGTTTTCCCGGAT
>NCDQ01000313.1 GCA_002280275.1 Caulobacter vibrioides
ACACGCCGCTCAAGGTGGTGACGCCGGCCTTCATGATCTCGGAGCTCAAGCGCGCCTTCGAGATCGGCTTTCTGCTGTTCATTCCGTTCCTGGTCATCGACCTTGTCGTGGCCAGCGTGCTGATGAGCATGGGTATGATGATGCTGCCCCCGGCCTCGATCAGTTTGCCGTTCAAGCTGATCTTCTTCGTGCTCGTGGACGGATGGCGACTGGTGGCTGGCAGCCTTGTCGAAAGCTTCCAGCGCGGCGGCGCCGGATAAACCTTTAGAAGACCAAGACCATGACCGTTTTCGTTCTCGGCTCGATCAATCTGGACGCCGTCGCGCGGGTCGATGACCTGCCACGCCCTGGCGAGACCGTCGCGGGTCTTTCGCTGGAACTGTTCCTGGGCGGCAAGGGCGCCAACCAGGCCGTCGCCGCCGCCCGCATGGGGGTCGCCACGCGCCTGATGGGCGCCGTCGGCGCCGATGACAGCGGCGCGGGCCTCAAGGCCAAGCTGGCCGGCTATGGCGTGCAGGTGGCCGATGTTGCGGAACTGTCAGGCGTGCCGACCGGCCAGGCCCATGTCTGGGTCGCCAACAGCGCCGAGAACATGATCGTCGTCACCGCCGGCGCCAACGCCCTGGTCACGCCGCAGCAGGTCGCGGCCACGCCGATCGAGGGCCAGCGTGTTTTGCTCTGCCAGCTGGAGACCCCCCTCACCGCGATCGAGGCCCTGTTCCGCACCGGCTCGGCCAAGGGCGCCTTGCGGATCCTGAACGCCGCCCCCGCCCTGCCGCAGGGCGCGGCCCTGTTCCCGCTGACCGACATCCTGATCGTCAACCAGACCGAACTGGCCTCCTACGCCAAGCTGGACCGCGATCCGGTCAAGCTGGAGGAGGTCTCGATCGCGGCGCGCAAGCTGATGAGCCGGCCCGACCAGGTCATCATCGTCACGCTGGGTGCGGCCGGCGCGGCGGTGGTGCGGCGCGACGAGGCGTTCCTGGTCGAGGGCAAGAAGGTCAAGGCGGTCGACACCGTCGGCGCCGGCGACTGCTTCTGCGGCGCCCTGGCCGCGACCCTGGCCCAGGGGATGGACCTGGCCGAAGCCGTCGAGATGGCCAACGCCGCCGCTGCGCTGTCGGTCCAGAAAGCCGGCGCCGCACCGTCCATGCCCAGTCGCCGCGAGGTCGAGGCGTTCCTGGTGGCGTGAGGGCAGCGTCACGTGGAGCCTAGCCGATAGCCTGCTGTTGGCTCGACCGGGCCGCCGATGCTCGCCGGGGAGGTCAGGATTCTGGAGGCAGGCTACGACTCGTTGCGGACATAAACCCCTCTTCCAAAGGGAGAGGGAGGGGCCCGCCGCGAAGCGGTGGGAGGGAGAGGGGTTACGAGGTTTGACGGCGTGCCGGCGCTCCGTCGAACGCCGTACCCCCTCACCCCGACCCTCTCCCCATGGGAGAGGGCACTTTGTCGGCCCTTCCACCCTGGTCGGACGTTGGCATCCGTCCTACTCGGCACTTATGCTCCGGCCATGCCCGCAGCAAAGCCGCCACTCCAACCAGTCGCTCCCTCGCCACTATTGGATGCCGAGGCAGCATTCATCAAAGCGACGGTCGAGCGCATCTTCGGCGCTGACGCGGTCGTGCGTAACTTCGGTTCAGACCCTACCCGGCTCGATCTGCATGTCGAAACGAACACGACGACCCGACTGGAGCTGGACGAGTGCAAAGGTCACCTGTGGTGTCGAATTGAGAGACCTATCTCGCTCATCGCAACGAAGCGCGGCGCCCGCCCACATGGGACCGCGAAGATCGCTTACCGCCAAGGCGTCATAATCTGAAAGTCGAATAGGCTGAGAACGGCTGCTTACGACCCACACTTGCCCCCTCCGCGCCTTCGGCGCTCCTCCCCCGGAGGGGGAAGAAGAGATCGCACCTTCTGCCCCCTATGGGGGCGGGCGACCATGCGAAGCATGGTCCGGTGGGGGCTCTCGGCCTGCCCGACTAACCACCCACCCCGGACCCTCGCCCCGCCCGCATCCGCGAGCCGCGAGACCAAGCGCGCCCTCAGGCCGCCCGGATGCCCGAGCCGCTCTCGGCGGCCGCGCCGACCACGGCGTCGTAGCCGAGGATCATGTCGACGTCCTTGCCGTTGCTGGCCAGGGGCAGGCGCAGCCACAGGATCGACATGTGCGGCGCGCCGCGCCAGGCCAGACTGTGGACGCCGACGCCGGGACGACGCTCGTCCACGACCTTGTCCAGTTCCTTGCGCCAGTAGTCGACCGCAGCGGCGTTGTAGACGTCACCGATCAGGCGGCCGGTGATCTCGCGGCCATAGACCCCGTAGAGTCCGGTGCCCGCCAGGCGCAGGCGATAGTCGCGCGGCGCGCCGCCGATGACGTCGATCAGGCTGACGGTCGGCAGCAGCCGTTTCATGCTCGCAGGATGCACATCTACGCGCGCGGGGAGGTTCGCCCCCCGACGGAGGGACGCCCAGTAGGCGAACATCTCCTGGTGAGCGCGGGCCGCCGTGGCCGATGCGCTCAATTGCGCGGACATCTTCAGAGTCCTTAACAAGCTATTGGAATCACTTCGATTCACTATCGCTTAAGGAACGAATCGGCGGCAAGTGAAAAACATGTCGCGCGACAAGATTCCCGGGGAGAGTCAACCATCAACGACAACGCCCGCCGTCCGGGTTCGGACGACGGGCGCTGAGCTTTGCAAGGGCCGCGAACGGCCAAGCTTTTGTTCCGACTCGGCTATTTCGCCTTGCGCGCGGGTTTGCGACCGCCTTGGCCAAGGCCCATCTGCTTGGCGAGGTTCGAACGCGCCTCGGCGTAGTTGGGGGCGACCATTGGGTAATCCTTGGGCAGGCCCCACTTGGCGCGATAGTCCTCAGGCGTCAGATCGTACTTGGTGCGCAGGTGACGCTTGAGCGATTTGAACTTCCGGCCGTCTTCCAGGCAGATCAGATAGTCGGGCGTGATCGACTTCTTGACCGGCACCGCCGGCTCCTTGGGCGCCGGCGCGGGCTCCGCGGCCGGGGCGCCGACATTGGCGAGCGCGGCGTGCACTTGCTTGATCAGGGCGGGCAGGTCGGCGGTCGAAACGACGTTGTTGCCGACATAGGCGGAAACGATGCCCGCCGTCATCTCGATCAGGTCCGATTGATCTTCCATATGCCTCGCCCGTCGCCAAAACTTTTTGTTGGTCCGGCTGATTCCCAGATCAGTTGAGGGGTGCATACCCAGATTGCACACAGCGAGCAACACGGAGGTCATCAAGAGATCATTTGTAATGATCTAATGTTCACCTTCCCCTGCGGGCTCTTGAAATGGTGTGACCGGGCGGGTGATTTTCTGAGTATCGGTCGCGG
>NCDQ01000018.1 GCA_002280275.1 Caulobacter vibrioides
CCAGGATCGTCCACGGGCTTCGCCTACCCACTCACCCTCCCGCGCCTGCGGCGCGGGCCCCTCCCTCTCTCCATGAGAGAGGGATTCCTTGTGGCCGCCTTCCACCCTTCTCAGCCCTCCGGAACGTCCGCCTCCTATGTCCGCATCGAGCTCGCCGGTAGCTCGGTCATTTCCCGCCGGCCGTAACTCCAGCCCGCGAGGCCGCCAGCAGCCGTCGCCGCTCCGCCTCGCCGCGATAGAGAAAGTCGTGCGGCAGACCTAGCCGGAGGCTGGCCTGGCAGGGCGGAGAACTCCGGATCGCGATCCTTTCGGCCAGTCTCCCGGCCGTCTTCAGCGCCAGGCCTTCGGCTACGCTGAGGTCGTGCTCGCGCCCCAGCGCCAGCGTTCGCCGTACTGTCGGTGGCAGGAGCGACACGGCGGCGCGGGCCAGGGCGCGGTGCAGGGGCTTGGGGACGGCCGGGGCGGCTCTGCCGGAGGCGATGATCGCCAGAAACTCATCCACGATCGGATGCGGCTCGAAGCGCGGCGCCAGCGCCTGCAGCATCGCCATGAATTCGGTCTCCGAGTTTGGCGAGGCCGTCGCGCCATAGAGATGGGAGACGGGGGCGGCCTCTTCGTAGAACCGGCTCTTTTCGTCGTGGCTCAGCGGTTCGACAAACCGGTCATAGGCGGTGACGAAACCATAGACCGCCGTGGCGGCGACCCAGTTTAGGAGGTTGGGGTCCAGGGCCCGGTAGGCTTCGCCGCCCGGCGTTTCGCCCGACACGCGGGCGTGCATGTGGGTGACGCCCTGGATCACGCGTCGCGCGGCTGACGCCGGGCCATAGACCCCGATCAGGGCGGCGGTTCCGGTGCGCTTGGCGCGGCCGATCGGGTCGGCCTTGAAGGTGGAATGGTCCCAGACTCCCGACCGGATCCGCGGCTCGGCGAACTCCAGCAGCACCGCCGCCACGCCCCCGACCGCTAGGGCGATCGGGTTCTTGTAGACGCGCCAGTGAATGGAGGCGGGGTCCAGCAGCGCCGGCTCGCCAGGCGGGTGGGCGAAGTCGATCTTCCAGCCGAGATAGGAGGACGGACCGATCATCTCAGGGCTTTCCGCCTCTCAATCCGATCCCGACAGACGGGCGAAAGCCATGCCTTCGCCCCTTGCGCCGCCGATCAGGCCGGTTCCAAGGCCTTCTCAGGCTTGGCCTTCGCCGTCGCGCCGGTCTTGTGGCCGAACTGCATCACGCCGTCCTCGACCTTGCCCATGCGCAGAGTCATCAGGTCGAGCGCATAGTTCTGGTGCACCTTCCAGGGCTTGCGCGTCCCCTGCTTGGGGAAGTGGCCGATCGAGCGGGTGATGTAGCCCGACGAGAAGTCCAGCCACGGCGCGGCCTCGACCTCGCCGTCCAGGCGCGGTACGCAGTAGTCGGCGCCGGTGCGGTCCATGTGATTGAGCAAGCGGCAGACATACTCGCTGGTCAGGTCGGCCTTCAGCGTCCAGCTGGCGTTGGTGTAGCCGAACACCGAGGCCAGGTTTGGCACGTCGCTGAACATCATGCCCTTGTAGCTCATCGACTGCGACAGGTCGGCGACCTTGCCGTCGACCACGACCTCCATGCCGCTGAGCAACTGCAGCTGCAGGCCCGTGGCGGTGACAATCACATCGGCGTCCAGGGTCTTGCCCGACTTCAGCAGGATGCCGGTCTCGGTGAAGCTGTCGATGTGGTCGGTGACGACCGAGGCCGCGCCGCTCTTAATGGCGTCGAACAGGTCGGCGTCGGGCACCAGGCACAGGCGCTGGTCCCAGGGATTGTAGCGCGGCGTGAAGTGGGTCTCGACGTCGAAGTCAGGACCCAGATGATCGCGGACCATGCCCAGCAGGCGTTCCTTGACCTTCTCGGGCTTCTTGCGGGCGAGGTTGAAGAAGAACAGCTGGAACAGCACGTTCTTCCAGCGCGTGATGCCATAGGCCGTCATGGCCGGAAGCTTGGAGCGCAGCCAGTTGGCGATCCCGTCTTCGGCCGGGCGCGACACCACATAGGTCGGCGAGCGCTGCAGCATGGTGACGTGGGCGGCGGTCTTGGCCATTTCGGGCACCAGGGTCACGGCGGTGGCGCCGCTGCCGATCACCACGACCTTCTTGCCGCTGTAGTCGAGGTCTTCGGGCCAGTGCTGCGGATGGACGATGCGGCCCTGGAAGCGCTCGGTCCCGGCGAAGTCCGGCGTATAGCCCGCCGAGTAGCGATAGTAACCCGAGCACATGTGCAGGAAGCGGCACGTCAAGGTGACGGGCTTGCCGTCATGCTCGGCCTCGACCGTCCAGGTCGCGGTCTCGCTGGACCAGCTGGCGCGCTTGACTAGGTGCTTGAAGCGGATGTGGCGGTCGATGTCGTGCTCGCGCGCGGTTTCGCGGACATAGTCCAGGATCGAGGGACCGTCGGCGATGGCCTTGGCCGCCTTCCAAGGCTTGAAGCTGTAGCCCAGCGTGTACATGTCGCTGTCTGAGCGGATGCCGGGATAGCGGAACAGGTCCCAGGTGCCGCCGATCGCCTCGCGCCCTTCGAGGATCGCATAGGTCTTGCCCGGGCAGTGCTTTTGCAGGTGATAGGCCGCGCCGATCCCTGAAAGTCCCGCGCCCACGATCAGTACGTCGACATGCTGCATGGCCATATGTGTCCCGCCCCCTATGGGAAGCGCGGCGCGCTTCCGTGGTCCCAACGCGTGCGCCCGACGGTTGACCCGACGCGGCTTATGTGAACGCTGTTCACCAACAAACGACCGTTTTGACCGAACGTCAACCAGGACCCGTCGGCGGCGATGCGGGTTTTGATTGCATACGGAAGGGGCGGGGGCTTAAGCGGTGTTCCATGTCCCTTCGCGACTTTGGCCTTCTGGTGCTGATCTGCCTGATCTGGGCGGGCAGCAACATCATCTCCAAGCTGGTGGTTGCTCACTGGGGCGTGCCGCCGCTCTACTACGCCGCCGTGCGCTTCGCCCTGGTGGCGATCCTGACCCTGCCCTGGCTGCTGCCTGCGCCCCGACCGACCTGGCGGATGGTGCTGGTCGGCCTTCTTATGGGCGGCGGCAACTTCGCCCTGCTGTTCATGGGTTTCCAGACCGCCTCGCCGTCAGCGGCCTCGGTGGTGATCCAGGTCGGGGTGCCGTTCACGACCCTGCTGTCGGTGCTGATCCTGGGCGAGAAGATCCGCTGGCGACGGGGTCTGGGCATCGCCTTGACCCTGCTGGGCGCGGTGGTGGTGATGTGGAGCCCCAAAGGCATCGAGCTGTCAGCCGGCCTCTGGCTGATCGTGGCGGCCGCCTTCACCGGCTCGCTGGGCGCGGTGATGATGAAGCAGATCGAGGGCGTCAAACCGCTGCAGTTCCAGGCCTGGGTCGGCTTCTCGTCGGTCTGGCCGCTGGCGGCGATGAGCGCCGTCATGGAGCCGGGGCAGGTCGCGGCGGGCTTCCACGCCGGCTGGGCGTTCGTCGCGGCGGTGGTGTTCTCGGCGGTAGTGGTTTCGATCCTGGCCCACACGGCCTATTACGGGCTGATCCAGCGCTATGAGGCCAACCTGATCGCGCCGCTGACCCTGATGACGCCGCTCTTCACAATCGGCATGGGCGTGGTGGTCACCAACGACCACTTCGATCTGCGGATGGGGATCGGCGCGGCCCTGGCGCTGCTGGGCGTTCTGATCATCGCGCTTCGGCGGAATCAGGTCATGCCCCTGCTGACGTCCCTGCGGAGCCGCCTGCAATGAGCCTGTCCCTGATCGAGGCCCCGTCGCCCAATTTCGACGCCCGTAAGGCCGTGCCTGACACGGTGGTCCTGCACTATACGGGCATGGAGACCGGCGAGGCGGCGATCGAGCGCCTGCGCGATCCCGAGGCCAAGGTCAGCGCGCACTATTGCGTCGAGGAGGACGGTCGGATCGTGCGCCTCGTCCCCGAGGAACGCCGGGCCTGGCACGCCGGCGCGGCCTTCTGGAAGGGCGTCAAGGACATCAACTCGGCCTCGATCGGGATCGAGATCGTCAATCCCGGCCACGAGTTCGGCTATCGCCCGTTCCCGGAGGCCCAGATCGCTTCGGTGATCAACCTCTTGGCCGATATCCGGTCGCGCTGGATGATCCCTGACGGGCGCATTCTGGGCCATTCCGACGTCGCGCCCGCCCGCAAGATTGATCCGGGCGAGCTCTTCCCCTGGAAGCGGCTCGCCGAAAGCGGCCATGGCTTGTGGATCGAGCCTGCGCCGTCGCCCGGCGCGCCGCTGGGTCAGGGCGAGGAGGGGACCGGCGTCTTCGCGCTGCAGGCGGGTTTGACGCGCCTGGGCTATGACTGCGCGCCCAGCGGAAAGTACGACGAATGGACCACCACCGTCGTCTCGGCCTTCCAGCGCCACTGGCTGCAGAGCCGCTTTGACGGGATCGCCGACGGCGAGACCCGGGCGCGCCTCGTGGGGCTGCTGCGGGCGGCGGCTAACTGATGCATCCAGCCAAGCCGTTTCATGTCGAGGATCGGGCGGCCCTGCTCGACTTTCTGCGCGCCTATCCCTTCGTGACGCTTGCGGCCTCTGTCGGTGGGCGACCCTTCGTGGCGCAGTCGCCGATCGTGATCCGCGAGCTTGCCGGCGAGATCGCGCTCGACTTCCACCTGTCGCGCGGCAACGTCCTGACGCCGCACCTGACCCAAGGCTTCCCCGCCATCGCTCTGGCGACCGGGCCGGACGCCTATATCAGCCCCGACTGGTACGAGAGCCCCGACCAGGTCCCAACCTGGAACTATCTGTCGGTAGAGGCCGAAGGCTCGGTGGCGCCGCTGAACGACGAAGAGCTGATCGCCCAACTGGACGATCTTTCGGTTCAGGAAGAAGCCCGGCTGCTGCCGAAAAAGCCCTGGACCCGCCACAAGATGAAGCCCGGCAAGTTCGAAGGGCTCCTGCGTGGCATCCAGGGCGGACGCCTGTTCGTCGAGCGCCTGGAGGGGACCTTCAAGCTGTCGCAGAACAAGTCCGACGCCGATCGCCTGGGCGCGGCCAAGGGCCTGGGCGATCATCCGATCGCGGGGCTGATGCGCTCCTGACTCCCTCTCCCTGTGGGAGAGGGCGCCGTTCGGATGTTTGTTGACGTTTGGGAGACACCCCGTCAAACACCGTCTCGGACCAGATGGTCGGGCGGTCGCGTCGTCTTCGGACGCCGAGGAAAGTCCGGGCTCCACGGTGACAAGGCGGTGGGTAACGCCCACCGGGAGCGATCCCAGGGATAGCGCCACAGAAAGCAAACCGCCTCCGGTTCGCCGGCGGTAAGGGTGAAAGGGTGGGGTAAGAGCCCACCGCGGACCTGGCGACAGGGACGGCATGGCAAGCCCCGCCTGGAGCAAGACCGAATAGGGACCCCGCGTCGGCCTCGCGCCGACTAGGCCGTCACTGGCTGAGAGGGTCCGGGTAGGTCGCGAGAGCCGTCCAGCAATGGCCGGCCTAGAGGAATGATCGTCGCCGTCCTTTCGAGGGCGGAACAGAACCCGGCTTACAGATCATCTGGTCCCCTTAAATCCTCCCCCCAGCGGGGGAGGCGGTCGCGAAGCGACCGGAGGGGGAAGGGCTTCGCGCGCCTGCCTATCCCCTCTGTGTCGGCTGCGCCGACGCCTCTCCCATGGGGAGAGGGGGTTTTCCCCTGCCTCGCAATGGGCTCAACTGACACCATGCGCCTCGTTCACTCACAAGTTCTGTGTATGTTCTGTGGGTTAACTTTCTTCTCTGGTGAGCAAGGGGTGCGACATCTTTGAAATCCCGATGAATTAGTCTCCGGTGTCATTGTATCCCAGTTCATCCCATGTTAACCCAATTCTCGTCGGGGTGAGGGTGGGTGCTCGCTGACCGGCTTGGGTCTGGCGGGGTTCAGCTTCAGTGTTTCTCTCGACATTCGAGAAACAGCTCGACAGCAAACGGCGCATCGTCGTGCCGCAGGAATTCCGCGCGGCCGTGTCCGGCCCCTTTGACGGCATCTTCTGTTTTCCGTCGATCGAGGCCGACTGCCTGGAGGCGGGCGGCAAGGCGCTCTTTGATCGCTACCAGGCGGTGATCGAGGAGATGCCGTTCGGCGATCCCACCCGCACGGCGCTGGAGACCGTTGTCCTGGGTGGCATGGCTCGGCTGACCTTTGATACAGCTGGTCGCATTACGCTGCCGGACCATCTGTGCGACATGTTCGGCCTCGCGGATTCGGTGGCCGTCGTCGGTATGGGTGAGCGTTTTCAGATCTGGTCGCGCGAGGCCTTCCAGGCCCATCGCGCGCAGCAGCGTGACCTGGCCCGGGAAGGTCTGGCGGCCCTGCGCGCCCAGCAGCGGGCCGCTAAGTTTGGGGGCGCGTCGTGAGCGCCGCGCCGCACATCTCGGTCCTGCTGGATGAGGTCGTCGAGGCCCTTGGCGCCAAGCCTGGCGACGTGGTTGTCGACGGCACCTTCGGGGCGGGCGGCTATACCCGCGCGGTGCTGCCGACCGGCGCCAGCGTCGTAGCCTTTGACCGCGATCCGACCGTCCGCCAATTCGCCGAAGCGCTCCCAGCCGATCGTTTCCGCCTGGTTCAGGCCCGCTTCTCCGAAATGCTGGACGAGCTGGGCCCGGAGAGCGTCGATGGCGTGATGCTGGACCTGGGCGTCTCGTCGATGCAGCTGGATCAGGCCGAGCGCGGCTTTTCGTTCATGCGCGACGGCCCGCTGGACATGCGGATGGGCGACACCGGCCCCACCGCCGCCGATCTCGTCAACACGTTGGGCCAGACCGAACTGGCGCGCGTTCTCTATGTCTATGGCGAGGAGCACGCCTCGCGCCGCATCGCCAGCTTCATCGTCCGGCGTCGTGAAGAACGACTGTTTGAGCGCACTCTGGACCTGGCCGAGGTGATCGAGCGGGCGGTCGGCGGCCGCAAGGGCGCCAAGGTCCATCCGGCTACGCGCTCGTTCCAAGGTCTGCGCATCGCGGTCAATGACGAGCTGGGCGAGCTGGAGGCGGGTCTGGTCGCGGCTGAGCGAGTCCTCAAGCCCGGTGGCCGCCTGGTGGTCGTGACCTTCCACTCGCTGGAGGACCGCATCGTCAAGGCGTTCCTGGCCGAGCGGGCCGGGCGCACGCCGGGCGGCTCGCGCCATGCGCCGCCGGTCCAGGCGGCCGCGGCGCCGAGCTTTCAGCTGATCTCCAACAAGGCCATCGCGCCCGGCGAGGCCGAGCTGGCCGTCAATCCGCGCGCGCGATCCTCGAAGCTGCGCGCGGCCGTTCGCACCGAAGCCCCTGTTTGGGAGGCTTCCGCATGACCGCCGTGGGCGTTTTCAACCGACGGATCCGGGGCTTTCGCGTCGTGGAAGTGGTCGGTTTGTGCATCCTGCTCAGCCTGGTCACCGGCGTCTATCTGGCCAAGACCTTCGCCGGCCGCGAGCGTCAGGAAATCGCCCGGATCGAGCAAGAGATCGAGGAAGAGGCCGCGCGTAAGCGGCTGTTGGCGGCCGAGGTCGCGCACCTTGAGCAGCCCCGTCGCATCGAGCGGCTGGCGCAGATGATGCAACTGAAGCCCATCGCGCCGGACCACGAGATCACCGAGGACGCCTTGATCGACGTGGCGCGTCGTCGCGAACTGCCCAAAGCGCCGGTGTCGGCAGCACCGGTCACGCCCGAGACGCTGGCCGCAGATGGGCCGGAGGCCTTGCCGGACGACGCCGCCATCCCGCCGCCGCCCGCCGTGCAAGGGGCGTTGCGATGAGCCTCTCCAACCTGGGTCCCGGCGGTATTCAATCTCCGCTCTGGCGCTGGGTGGTCGAGCGCGTCTGGCGGCTGGAGCATGCCTTCGAGCGTTCGCGCGCCGCCGCCCGGCCGGAAGACGACACCCGCATCCGCATCTTCCTGGTCATGGGCTTTTTCGGCCTCTGCTTCGTCGGGGTGAGCCTGGGCGCGGGCTGGTCGGCGCTGTTTTCGCGCGCGGGGCAGGGCAACGGCTACACCCTGGGCGTCGAGGGCGCGCGGGGCGATGTCGTTGACCGTAACGGCGCGTTGCTGGCCGTGGACCTGGCCCATTATGCGCTCTACGTCGACCCTCGCGAGGTATGGGACGCCAAGGAGACCCGCGCGGCGCTCGGCAAGGCTTTGCCGCAAGTGCCCGCCAAGCGCCTCGACAAGGCGGTGTTTGGCGATCATCGCGCCTTTGTTCTGGGCGGCCTGACGCCGGACGAGAAGGACGCGATCTTCAATCTGGGCCTGCCGGGCGTTTCGTTCGAGGAGCAGGAGCGGCGGATGTATCCGCTGGGGGCGACGGCGGCGCACCTGATCGGCTTCGTCGACAGCGGCGGCAAGGGCTTGGCCGGCGCCGAGCGCGCGCTGGATGATCCCATCCGCAAGGCCGCCGGCGGCGAAGGCCGCCCTACCCAGCTGTCGATTGATGTGCGCGTGCAGGCTGCGCTCGAGGACGAACTGCGCAAGGCCGCCGAGGAGTTCACGCCCAAGGGCGCCGTCGGTCTGGTGACCAATGTCCACACCGGCGAAATCCTGGGCATGGCCAGCTGGCCAGACTACGACGCCAACAAGGCTGGCGCGGCCACCAACGATCAGCGGCTAAACCGCGCCGCAGCCTCCGTCTATGAGATGGGCTCGACGTTCAAGGCCTTCACTGTGGCGATCGGTCTCGACACCGGAGTGGCGACGGCCGCCTCGACCTTTGACGCCCGTGAGCCCTACAAGCTGGGTTACCGGACGATCCACGACTACCACGCCACCCGGGCGGTGCTGAACCTGGTCGAGGTCTTCCAGCACTCATCGAACATTGGCACGGCGATGCTGGCCGAGCGTGTCGGCGGCCAGCGCCTGAGCCAGTACTTCATCAATCTGGGCCTGACCAAGCCGGCCAAGGTCGAGCTGCAGGAGTCGGCGCGCCCCTTGACCCCGCGCAAGTGGGACCAGGACACCGTGGCCTCGACCTCGTTCGGCCACGGCATGAACATCTCGCCGCTGGCCCTGGCCCAGGCGATGAACGCGCTGCTGAATGGCGGCGAGATGCGCCCCCTGACGATCCGCAAGCTGCCGCCCGGCGTGCGCCCCGAAGGCAAGCGGGTGCTGTCGGAGCACACCTCGGCCGAGATGCTCAAGATCATGCGCGCCAATGTCATCCCCGGCGAAGGGGGCAGCGGCGGCAAGGCCGACGTGCCCGGGCTGTCGGTCGGCGGCAAGACGGGCACGGGCGAGAAGTACGACCCCGCGATCCGGCGCTATAACCACCAGCGTCAGGTCTCGTCCTTCGCCGCCACCTTCCCCACGGACGGCGCCTTGGAGGCGGACCGCTATTTCGTGCTGATCCTGCTGGACGAGCCAAAGGGCAACGCCAATTCGTTCGGCTTCTCGACGGGCGGCTGGGTGGCCGCGCCGGCTGCGGGCCGGGTGATCGAACGCATCGCGCCGTTCCTCGGCGTCAAACGCAAGACCGAGCTGGTGACCATCGCCAGCTCGCCCAAGAACGCCGCGCCGGAGGCGGGCCTATGACCAAGCGTCTATCCGAACTGTTCAACCGCCCCTTCGCCAACGATGCGGTGATCGCAGGCGTCACCGCCGACAGCCGCAAGGTCACGACCGGCTGGCTCTTCGCCGCGCTACCGGGGACCAAGGTCGACGGCCGCGACTTCGCCGAAGGCGCGGTGGCCAAGGGCGCGGCCGCCATCCTGGCGCCTGAGGGCGGACTCGAGGGGCTAGGCGTTCCGGTGGTCCGTTCCGAGGACGCGCGTCGCGCCTACGCCCTGGCCTCGGCGGCCTTTTGGGGCAAGCAGCCGGCCATGTGCGTGGCCGTCACCGGCACTAACGGCAAGACCTCGGTCGCGGGGTTCTGCCGCCAGATCTTCACAAAGCTGGGCCACAAGGCCGCCAGCATGGGCACCCTGGGCGTGGTGGTCAGCCAGCCCGGCCAGCCTGACCAGCAGCTGACCCCGCCGGGCCTGACCACGCCCGACGCCGGCGACGTCGCCGAAATGATCGCGCGCCTGGCCGATATGGGCGTCACCCATCTGGCGCTGGAGGCCAGCTCGCACGGCGTCGATCAGCGCCGCATCGACGGCGTCAAGCTGAGCGCGGCCGGCTTCACCAACTTCACCCAGGACCACCTCGACTATCACGGCTCGATGGAGGCCTATCGCGCCGCCAAGCTGCGCCTGTTCGACACGCTCACCCCTGCCGGCGCTAAGGCGGTGCTGAACGCCGACAGCGAGGCGTTTCCGACCTTCGCCTCGGCCGCCGTCACGTCGGGCCAGAGCGTGTTCTCGGTCGGCGAAGACGGGCAGGGGCTGCGGCTTCTGTCGCGCACGCCCACGCCCGCCGGCCAAGACCTGGTCGTCGAGGCGGACGACGTTGTTCATCACATCAAGCTGCCGTTGGCCGGCGCCTTCCAGGCGTCGAACGTGCTGGTGGCCGCCGGGCTCTGCATCGCCGCCGGCGAGGACAGCGCCAAGGTCCTGAAGGCCCTCGAAAGCCTCGAAGGCGCGGCCGGACGGCTGCAGCGTGTCGGGCGCGGTCCGAAGGGCGGCGAGGCCTATGTCGACTACGCTCACACGCCCGATGGCCTGCAGACCGTGCTCGAGGCCCTGCGTCCGCACACGGCCGGCAAGCTGATCGCCGTGTTCGGCGCGGGTGGCGACCGGGACCGGGGTAAGCGCCCCTTGATGGGCGCCATCGGCGTAAAGCTCGCCGACATCGCCATCGTCACCGACGATAATCCGCGATCGGAGGATCCCGCCTCGATCCGCGCCGCCATTCTGGAGGCCGCGCCGGGCGCCCGCGAGATCGGCGACCGTCGCGCCGCCATCCGCGCCGCCGTGGCGCTGATGGGCGAGGGCGACGTGCTGGTCGTCGCCGGCAAGGGCCACGAGCAGGGCCAGATCGTCGCCGGCGTGGTCCATCCATTCGACGACGTCGCCGAAACCCTCGAAGCCCTGGAGGGCGTGGATGCCTGACGCCCTTTGGACCGCTGACGAGATCGCCCAGGCGATCGGCGGCCAGGTCGCCGGCGACTTCGCCGTGTCCGGCGTCTCGATCGACACCCGCTCGGTCGAGCCGGGGGACCTGTTTGTGCCGCTGATCGGCGTGCGCGACGGGCACGATTTCGTGCCGCAAGCCGTCGCCAACGGCGCGACCGGTGTCCTGGCGGCGCGCGCGGTCGACGCGCCGGCGGTAGTGGTCGCTGACACCTTCAAGGCGCTGGAAGCCCTGGGCGTCGCGGCGCGCGAACGCGCGCCCCAGTGCAAGCGCGGGGCGGTGACCGGCTCGGTCGGCAAGACCAGCGTCACCCGCGCGATCGAGGCGGGTCTGCGGCTGGCCGGCAAGGCCCACGCCTCGGTCAAGAGCTACAACAACCACATCGGCGTGCCCCTGACCCTGGCGCGGATGCCGCGCGACACCGAACGGGCGGTGTTCGAGGTGGGTATGAACCACGCCGACGAGATCGTACCGCTGTCGGGCTTTGTTCAGCCGCACGCGGTGGCGATCACGACGGTGGGGCCGGTGCACCTGGAGAACTTTGCTGACGGCGAGCAAGGCGTCGCGCGGGCCAAGGCCGAGATTTTCGCCGGGCTGCGGCCTGGCGGTGTCGCGGTGCTGAACGCCGACAACCGCTGGTTCGATTTCCTCAAGGCCGAGGCCGAGAAGGTCGGCGCGACCGTCTGGAGCTTCGGCGAAGCCACTGGCGCGACCGCCCGTCTGACCAGCTTCCAGGTGGAGGGCGAAGGCGCGACCGTGTCCGTCGACTTGCGGGGCGAGACCTTCAGCTTCCCAATCCGTCAGACCGGCGTCCACTGGGGCCCCAACAGCCTGTGCGTGCTGCTGATGCTGGAGGCGCTGGACGTGCCCCGCGAGACCGCCTTGGCGGCGCTGGCGGCGTTTGCGCCGATCGAAGGGCGCGGCGCCGAGAAGACGATCCGTATTCCCGGCGGCGCCTTTACCTTGGTCGATGAGAGCTACAACGCCAATCCCGTCTCGATGCAGGCGGCGCTGAAGACCCTGGGCGCGCGCAAGGTCGCAGGCCGCCGGGTCATCGCGCTGACCGACATGCTCGAATTGGGCGAGGACAGCGCGCGGTTTCACGCCGAGCTTGCGGAGCCGATCGCGGCCGCGAACGTCGACATGGTTTTTCTAGCGGGCGTCCACATGAAATCGCTGTGGGAGGCGCTTCCTCCGACTCGGCGGGGCGGCTACGCGGAGGTTACTGAAAAGTTAACGTTGGCGCTGACGGGGGCCGTGCAGCCCGGCGACGTGGTGATGGTGAAGGGGTCGAACGGCTCCAAGGCCGGCGCGCTCGCCGCCGCCTTGGCGACGATCGATCTTGGGGAACAGGGCTGATGCTGTACTTGCTGTACGAATGGCTGGCGCGCTCGCAGGAGCACTATCCAGCCCTGAACCTGTTGAAATACCTCACGTTCCGGTCGGGCATGGCGATGCTGACCGCCTATATCGTCGCCGTGGCCATGGGCTCGCGCTTCATCCGCTGGATGAAGGCCAAGCAGGGCAGGGGGCAGCCGATCCGCACCGACGGCATTGCGCGTCACGTCACCGAGAAGGCGGGCACGCCCACCATGGGCGGCTTCATGATCCTGGCCGGTCTGTTCGTTGGCGCGTTGCTGTGGGCTGACCTGCGCAACGTCCATGTCTGGGTCGTACTGCTGATCACAGGGAGCTACGGCGTGCTGGGCTTCATGGACGACTACGCCAAGGTCACCAAGCAAACGACAGCCGGGCTTTCCAGCGTCCAGAAGCTTGTGGCCCAGTTCATCGTCGCGATCATCGCCACGGTGATCCTGATCCTGTTCGCGCCGAAGTCGCCGATGACGCCGGGCATGGAGACCAGCCTGGTCTTCCCGATCTTCAAGGCGCTGGTGATCAATCTGGGTTGGTTCTACGTGGCATTTGCGGCGTTCACGATCGCCGGCTTCTCCAACGCCGTGAACCTGACCGATGGCCTGGACGGTCTGGCCATCGTGCCGGTGATGCTCGCCGCCTCGACCTTCGGCCTGATCGCCTACCTTGTCGGCAACTACAAGTTCGCCGACTATCTGAACCTGCACTTCGCGCCGGGCGTCGGCGAGTTGGCGGTGCTGTGCGGCGCCATCATCGGCGGGGGCATGGGCTTCCTCTGGTACAACGCCCCGCCCGCCAAGATCTTCATGGGCGACACCGGTTCGCTGGCCCTGGGCGGCGCGCTAGGGGCGATCGCCGTCTGCGCCAAGCATGAGTTGGTTCTCGGCATCGTCGGCGGCCTGTTCGTGGCCGAGGCGCTGAGCGTCATGATCCAGGTCGCCTACTTCAAGAAGACCGGCAAGCGGGTCTTCCTGATGGCGCCCATCCACCACCATTTCGAGAAGCTTGGCTGGGCGGAGTCCACCGTCGTGATCCGCTTCTGGATCGTGTCGATGATCCTGGCCTTCATCGGCTTGGCCACGCTGAAGTTGCGGTAAGGAGTGGCGTTGAGATGATCCCCGTCCGCGGTTTCGAGGACAAGACCGTCGCGGTGTTCGGCCTGGGCCGAACGGGCCTGACGGCGGCGCGCGCCTTGATCGCGGGGGGCGCCAAGGTCGCCCTGTGGGACGAGAAGTCCGCCAGCCGGGAGGCGGCCGCCGCCGAGGGCTTTCCGGTCGTGGATCTGCAGGCCGCCGACTGGAGCCAGTTCGCCGCCCTGATGCTGTCGCCGGGCGTGCCGCTGACCCATCCCAAGCCGCACTGGACCGTCGAGAAGGCCAAGGCCGCCGGTGTCGAGATCCTGGGAGACGTCGAGCTGTTTGCGCGTACCGTCGCCGCCGCGCCGGCCCACAAGCGGCCCAAGATCATCGCCATCACCGGCACCAACGGCAAGTCGACCACGACCGCCCTGATCGGCCACCTTTGCACCTCAGCTGGCCGCGATACGCGCGTCGGCGGCAACATCGGCTTGGGCGTATTGGGCCTCGAGGACATGCACGGCGGCGCGGTCTATGTGCTGGAACTGTCGTCCTACCAACTGGACCTGACCTCCAGCCTGAAGCCCGACGCGGTGGTGCTGCTGAACATCTCGCCGGACCACCTGGACCGCCATGGCGGCATGGACGGTTATATCGCCGCTAAGCGCCGGATCTTCCTGAACCAGGGCAAGGGCGACACGGCGATCATCGGCGTCGATGACGCCTGGTGCCAGCAGATCTGCACCGAGATCACCGCCGCCAACCGTCGAACCATCTGGCCGATCAGCGCCGGCAAGGCGATGGGGCGGGGCGTCTATGCGCTGCAAGGCGTGCTCTACGACGCCACGGGCGAGCGCGTGGTCGAGGTCGCCGACATTCTGCGCGCCCGCAGCCTTCCGGGGCGCCACAACTGGCAGAACGCCGCCGCCGCCTACGCCGCCGCGCGCGCGATCGGCATCTCGATGCAGGACGCTGTCGACGGCCTGATGACCTTCCCGGGCCTGGCGCACCGGATGGAGACGGTCGGCAAGATCGGTAAGGTCCGCTTCGTCAACGACAGCAAGGCCACCAACGCCGACGCCGCGCGTCAGGCGATGTCCAGCTACCCGAAGTTCTACTGGATCGCCGGCGGCGTGGCCAAGGCCGGCGGCATCGACGACCTGAAGGACCTCTTCCCGCGTATCGCCAAGGCCTACCTGATCGGCGAGGCGGCCGAACCGTTCTCCTGGACCTTGGCGGGCAAGGCTGAATGCGTGCTGAGCGGCACGCTGGAGCGGGCCGTGCAGCAAGCCTACGCCGACGCCGCCGCCAGCGGCGAGGAGGCCATCGTGCTGCTTTCGCCCGCCTGCGCGTCGTTCGACCAGTTCAGCGATTTCGAGGCGCGCGGGGAAGCGTTCCGCGCCGCCGTCAATGGTGTGGCGACGGGCGGCGGCAAGGCCGCCGTCGCCTAGGCGATGAGCGCGCCGGCCGAGACCCCTGAACCGGACTCCGCCAAGGCCGCTTCGCCTCCCTGGCGCTCTGTTCTTCGTGTTGCGGCGATCGATCGCGCGACTGTGCGTGAGGCCGGACGCCAAGCCTTGCCCTGGCTGGCCTGGCTGCGACGCCGTACGCGCTCCTCCGAACTCTGGGTCATCGCCGTGGCTACGGTCGTCGGCCTCGTGGCCGGCGCCTTGGCGGTGTCGCTGGGCGCGCTTGCGCATGGGACCCAGGTCGCGATCTTCAACTTCGACCCCAACGAACGCCTCTCAGGCCAGACCATGGTCGAGCCCTGGCGGCTGTTGGCCATTCCGCTGGGCGGGCTTGTGCTGGGGCTGTTTACGGCCGCCATCCTGCGTTTTCGCCCGAACCACGCCGTCGACCCCGTGGAGGCCAACGCCCTGCATGGTGGGCGACTGTCGATCCGAGACAGTCTGTTCATCTGCCTGCAGACCCTGATCTCGAACGGCTCTGGCGCGTCGGTGGGGCTGGAGGCCGCCTACGCCCAGGCCGGCGGAGCCACCGCGTCCTGGGTGGGCCAGCGCCTGAATCTGCGCCGTGGAGACCTGCGGATTCTCGTCGGCGCGGGCGCCGGCGCAGCGATCGCGGCCGCGTTCGGCGCGCCGCTGACGGGCGCCTTCTATGCGTTCGAGATCGTCATCGGCGCCTATACGGTCGCCAATATCGCGCCGGTGGTGGCGGCGGCGCTGGCGGGCGTTCTGGTGGCCACGGCCCTCGGGTCGACCCCCTATCTGATCAAGACCTCCGTGGTCGCTATCGCGTCGCCGACCGACTACGCGCTGTACGGCCTGCTCGGGCTGCTGGCCGCGTTCTTCGGGATCACGCTGATGCGGGCTGTGGCGGTGGCCGATCGCTGGGCGGCCAAGGCGCCGCTGCCCCGCTGGTCCAAGCCGGCGATCGGCGGTGTCGCCTTGGCGGCCTTGGCCCTGGCGACGCCGCAAACCCTGTCCGGCGGACATGGCGCGCTGCACCTGGATCTCAACAGTGACCTACCGCTGAAGGTGCTGCTGGTGCTGATCCTGATGAAGGCCGTGGCCTCGATCGTTTCCTTGAGCGCGGGCTTCCGGGGCGGCCTCTTCTTCGCCGCGCTCTTTCTGGGCGCCCTGATGGGCCAGGCCTTCGCCGAGGTCGTCAACCTGACGGCGGGGGACGGGCGACTTGATCCGATCGCCGCCTCGCTGGTGGGCATGGGCGCGCTGGGCGTGGCGATCGTCGGCGGGCCCTTCACCATGTCGTTCCTGGTGCTGGAGGCCACGGGCGACTTCACCGTCACCGGCGCGACCCTGGCCGCCTCGCTGATCGCCAGCGCCGTGGTGCGCGAGACCTTTGGCTACTCGTTCTCGACCTGGCGGCTGCACCTGCGCGGCGAGACGATCCGCAGCGCCCACGACGTCAGCTGGATGCGCAACCTCACCGCCGGCAAGATGATGCGCCGGGACGTCAAGACCATCGGAGCGGGCACGAGCCTCGCTGAATTCCGCAGGCGGTTCCCGCTAGGCTCGACCAAG
Source organism: Caulobacter vibrioides (assembly GCA_002280275.1). GTDB lineage: Bacteria > Pseudomonadota > Alphaproteobacteria > Caulobacterales > Caulobacteraceae > Caulobacter > Caulobacter vibrioides_A. Next base: position 16,434 of record NCDQ01000018.1, read on the forward strand.
CGCGCGGTGCTCACCGACGAGACGGGACGCTACGCCGGCATCGTCGCCACCGCCGCCGTCTACGCTGAGCCGCCCGAGCGCGACGCCACGGTGGCGGTCCTCGCGGCTCACACGCGCGTGGCTCTGGCCCCGGAGTTGTCGATCAAGTCATGACCGCCTTCGACGAAACCGGCGCAGACGAACTGGCCGTGGTCGACGAAGGGGGCGAGGTTATCGGCTTGATCACCGAAGCCCACGTGACCCGTCGCTACGCCGAAGAGCTGGAGAAGGCCCGTCGCGAACTGACCGGCGAAACGGTCTGACGCTCACGCCAGCGGCATGAAGGCGTCGTTCTTGTCCAGGGCCGACAGCGGAGACCGGATCGAGCAGCGAAGCCCGTCGCTGCGGTAATCCAGGGCCACTTTGCCGCCGAGTTCATTGGGCAGAGCCATCTCGACGATCCTCGAACCGAATCCCCGCCGCTCGGGCGGGCGCACCGTCGGGCCGCCGCGCTCGGCCCACTCGATCAGCAACTGGTCGTCCGGATCGACCGACCAGTGGATGTCCACATGGCCGTCCGGCGCCGACAAAGCCCCATACTTCAGGGCGTTGATGGCCAGTTCATGGAAGGCCAGGGCCATGACTACGGCGGGCTTGGGCGAGACCTTCAGGTCATCGCCGCTGATCGTCAGTTGCGCGGGATAGGCGCGATAGGGCGTCACCGAGCCATCGACGATCTGGCGCAGGCTGGCGGCGGACCAGTTCTGGTCGGTCAGCACATTGTGCGTAGCGGCGATAGCCATCAGCCGCCCCTCCAGCGCTTCGCGGATCGAGGGATCGACCCCGGCGTTGCGCAGGGACTGATTGGCGATCGACTGGACGGTGGCCAGGGTGTTTTTGACCCGGTGGTTCAACTCGTTGACCAGCAACTGCCGGTGACTTTCGGCGAGACGCTCGCCGGTCACGTCGCGCGAGGTCGCCAGAACGCGGATCACGCGCCCGTTCTCCAGGATGGGCGAGACGGTGGTGTCCCACCAGCGGACGGACCCCTTGGCGGTGGGACAGGGCGCACGGAAGGCGACGGCGTTGCCGGCCATGGCCGCGTGCAAAGCCTCCTCGACGGTGTCGCGGCTTTCGGGCGGCCACATGTCTGGCCAGTAGCGGTGGCGATTGCGGCCGTCGAAGTCCTCGATCTCGAGGAGCGACTTGCCCTGGGTGTTCATGTATTCGAGGTAGCCGTTCGCGCTAATGACCCGAATACAGTCCTGACTAGCCTCGACCACGCTGAGGAAATAAGCCCCAGCGCCCTCCAGAACAGTCTTGTCCGATGTTTCTTCGGCCACGCTGCGTCCCTGCCCGAGACACCAATGTTCACGACATGGGCGAAGAATACAAGCGTCGGTTTTAGGGTCTCATGCTTTTCTGGTCAGGCCGAGGGGAGCCCGTCAGGTTCAACTCAGTCGAACAGTTCCGCCAGTTCCTCGAGCAGCGTCTCGCGCCAGCTTTCCAGATTGGCCACGCTTCGGGCGCGGTCGAGAATGGCGCGCGCCTTCTCCACGTCGTCGGCGTCGGCCTCGTCGACGGTCTCAAGCGCTTGAAGCGCCTCGTGCGCCACCGGGGAGCCGCCCGAGGCGACCAACTCGACCAGTAGGGCGACGTGGTTAGAGCAGTCGACGAAACTCATCGCGTGGACCAAGGGCGCGCGCTTGTCGGCTAGGTCAGGGCGCTGGATCAGCTTGGCGAGCACGGCGTCAAGGCCGGGCGTTCCAGCTTGCGCCAAGCGCAGCGCCAGGGCGTTTCGCTGGTCCGCATCGGCGATGGTTTCCAGCTGGCGGAGGTCGTCGGAGGAGGCCATGGCTCCCTCATCCCGCGCTTTTCGCCGCATGTCCACGGGGTTAGACCACTCAAGCAAGGTTTGATTAACCCTCCGAACCGACTCTCCGTCCATGGCCTCTAACGCGACACATGCCTTCGCCCGCACCGACCGCACCGCGCTCGGCCTGTGGTGGTGGACGACGGACCGCTGGCTGCTGGGCGCGACCGCTCTGTTGGTCACGCTGGGCATGCTGCTCTCGTTCGCCTCGAGCCCCGCCGCGGCGCAGCGCATCGGTATCGCCGACCAGTTCCACTTCGCCCTGCGCATGTGCTTCTTCGCCTCGGCGTCGTCGGTGCTGATGCTGATCGTGTCGATGCTATCCCCGCGCGGGATCCGGCGGGCGGCGTTCTTCATCTATATCGGGGCGATCGCCGTCATGATCGCGCT
>NCDQ01000314.1 GCA_002280275.1 Caulobacter vibrioides
ACCGCTTCACCCATCGCGACGTCACCGGCGCGGTGGTCGAGCAGCGTGACCTGAGCGTGGATGAGCTGGAGGCGACCCTGCGCGAGGTGATCGGCCTGCCGGTGGAGGCTGACTGGCGGCCTGTTCTCGAAAAGGTCGTGGCCTGGGGAACGCCCGCTTGAGCCTGGAGTGGGAGGACGAAGCCTATGTCCTCTCGGCCCGCTCGCACGGCGAGACGGGGGCCATTGTCGAACTCCTGACCGAGGCGCGCGGCAAGGTCGCCGCGCACGTGGCCGGGGCGGCGTCGCGGCGGATGAAGCCCTTCCTGCAGCCCGGCGCACGGGTCATCGCGCGCTATCGAGCCCGGGTCGAGGGGCAGCTGGGCTCGGCCAGCCTGGAGCCGATGGGCGAGGGACCGTCGAGCCTGTTCGATGATCGCCTGGCCTTGGCTGGCCTCTCGGCGGCGGCGGCGGTCGCGGCGGCAGCGTTGCCTGAACGCGAGGCGCATCCCGGCGCCTTCCACGCCCTGGAGGCCCTGATCCGCGTGCTGGAGATCCCTGAGGTCTGGCCTGCGGTCTATGTCCGCTACGAGGCCGGGCTGCTGCAGGAGCTGGGCTTTGGCCTGGATCTGTCGAAATGTGCGGCGACCGGGACGTTCGACGATCTCGTCTATGTCAGTCCCCGCACGGGCCGAGCCGTCAGCCGCGAGGCGGGCAAGCCCTATCATGACAAGCTGTTGCCCCTGCCGCCGTTCATGCTGTCCTCGCAGGGCGGGCTGGCGGAAGGCGACGTGAAAGCGGGCCTGGACATCACTGGCCATTTTCTGGAGCAGTTCGTCTTCGGTCCCCTGAACAGGCCGCTGCCGCCCGCCAGGCTTTGGCTGCTGGACCGCCTGGCCGAGGCCGATCGGCTCTAAGAACCGTCACACAGCAGCGCTATCGCGAATTCTCAGTCCATTGGAGTATCGCCATGTCCGTCCTTGATCGCTACGCCCTCAGCCGCCGTCGCATGCTGGCGGTGTTTGGCGGCGCCGCTGTTTCCGCCATGGCGATCCCGCTGGAGAGCGGCAAGGCCCTGGCCCAGGCCGTCTTCTCGACCTATCCGTTCCAGCTGGGCGTCGCCTCGGGCGATCCGTCGCCGGACGGCTTTGTGATCTGGACGCGTTTGGCGCCCGAGCCGCTGGAGATCGGCTACGGCATGCCCAGCGCGCCTGTCGCCGTGGAATGGGAAGTCGGCGACGCGCCGAACATGCGCAATATCGTGGCCAAGGGCACGGCGATCGCCCCGCCGGAGCTGGGCCACGCCGTCCATGTTGAAGTCAGCGGCCTGCAGCCGGGGCGCGATTACTGGTATCGCTTCACCGCCGGACGGGAGCGCAGCCTGTTGGGCCGGGCCCGCACGACGCCCGCGATGGGCGCTGCGGTCGAGCGTGTGCGCTTCGCCGTCGCCGGCTGCCAGCACTATGAGCAGGGCTACTACACGGCCTACCGCCGTCTGGCCGAAGACAATCCCGACTTTGTCTTCTGCTACGGCGACTATATTTACGAGGGACGCGGCAACCGTCTCTGGAACAGCGCCAACGGTCCGGTGGAGAACGTGCGCCAGCACTTCGGCGGCGAGATCTACAGCCTGGACGACTATCGTCGTCGCTACGCCCAGTACAAGATGGACGCCGATCTGCAGGCCGCCCACGCGGCGGCGCCGTGGTTCACTGTCTGGGACGATCACGAGATCGACAACAACTGGGTCGCCGACCTCGATCAGGATGGCGTCGATCCCAAGATGTTCAACCTGCGGCGCCAGATGGCGGTGCAGGCCTATTACGAGAACATGCCGCTGCGGGCGTCGAGCTTCCCGACCGGAACCTCGCTGCAGCTGTATCGCCGCGCGACCTACGGCCAATTGCTGAACCTGAACCTGCTGGATACGCGTCAGTATCGCACCGACCAGCCTTGTGGCGACCGCTTCGGCTATTGCGACGCAGTGGAGGCCTCGCGCGCCGAAGTGATCGGCCAGGTCCAGGAGAAGTGGCTGACCAACGGCCTGATCGAGTCCAAGAGCACCTGGAACGTGCTGGCCCAGCAGATCATGATGATGGATCTCGACCGCCAGCCCGGCGATGGCAAGGCGGTCAACCCGGACTCTTGGGCGGGCTATCGCATGCCGCGCAACCGCCTGCTGCAGACCATCCGCGACCGCAAGGTCGGCAATGTGGTGGTGCTCACCGGCGACGAGCACCAGAACTATGCCGGCGATCTCTATCTCGACGGCGCAAAGGCTGAAGGCGCGCCGATCGCATCGGAGTTCGTGGTCACCTCGATCAGCTCCGGCGGCGACGGGACCGACCAGCGCACCGACATGGCCAAGATCCAAGCCGCCAACCCGATCCTCAAGTTCAACAACGCCCAGCGCGGCTATGCGCTGTGCGACGTGACGCCCAAGGCGTTCGTCACTGAGTTCAAGGTGCTGGACGCGATCACGCGTCGGGACGGCAAGCTGTCGACCCGCGCCAAATGGGCCCTTGAGGCCGGAAAGACGGGGATCGTTCAGGCCTAAGCGGTCCTGATCGCTCGAATCATCGAGGGGATTTCTGCTAGGCTCCTTCCCCGGAGTAACGAATCCCCTCGATGAACAAGCCTGTCCTTCCTCCCCCTGGCGGCCCCGACGACGGCGACCGCATTCTCGACGAGCCGCTGACCGAGGCGCTGTCGCGGCGCTATCTGGCCTATGCGCTGTCGACGATCGGCTCGCGGGCGCTGCCCGACGTGCGCGATGGCTTGAAGCCCGTGCACCGTCGCGTGCTCTACGCGATGAGCAATATGCGGCTGAACCCCGACGCCGCGGCGCGCAAGTGCGCCAAGGTGGTCGGCGAGGTGATGGGTAACTTCCACCCCCACGGCGACGCCTCGATCTACGACGCCCTGGTGCGTCTGGCCCAGGAGTTCAGCCAGCGCATCCCGCTGGTCGAAGGGCAGGGCAACTTTGGCAATATCGACGGCGATAGCGCCGCGGCCATGCGCTACACCGAATGCAAGATGACGGAAGCGGCGATGCTTCTGTTGGACGGCATCGACGAGGACGCGGTCGACTTCCGCCCGACCTATGACGGCCAGGACGAAGAACCGGTCGTGCTGCCCTCGGGCTTCCCGAACCTGTTGGCCAACGGCTCGTCGGGCATCGCGGTGGGCATGGCCACCTCGATCCCGCCGCACAACGCCGCCGAGCTGATCGACGCCTGCCAGCTGTTGCTGGCCAATCCCGACGCGACGACGGCGGACCTTCTGGAAAAGGTCCCCGGCCCGGACTTCCCGACCGGCGGCGTGATCGTCGAGTCGCGCGCGTCCTTGCTGGAAACCT
>NCDQ01000315.1 GCA_002280275.1 Caulobacter vibrioides
AGTCACGCTCGCCCAGGTGCACCACGTTGCCGTGGCTGTCAGCGATGACCTGCAGCTCGATATGGCGCGGCTTCTGGAGGTAGCGCTCCATATAGACCGTGTCGTCGCCAAACGCGGCGCGGGCTTCCGAACGGGCGGTCGAGACGGCTTCGGCCAGGTCCTCACGGGTCTGGGCGACCTTCATGCCACGACCACCGCCGCCGGCGGCGGCCTTGATCAGCACCGGGAAGCCGATCTTCTCGGCGGCCTCGAAGGCCTCTTCCTCGGTCGAGACGCCGCCGTCAGAGCCGGGAACGACCGGAATACCGGCGTCCTTCACGGCCTGCTTGGCGGTGATCTTGTCGCCCATCATCCGGATGTGCTCGGGCTTGGGACCGATGAAGGTGAAGCCGTGCGCGCCGACGATCTCGGCGAAACGGGCGTTCTCCGACAGGAAGCCATAGCCCGGGTGGATCGCCTGGGCGCCGGTGATTTCGGCGGCCGCGATGATCGACGGGATGTTCAGATAGCTCTTGGCGGCCGGAGCCGGGCCGATGCAGACGCTTTCGTCGGCCAGGCGCACCCACATGGAGTTGCGGTCGGCCTCGGAGTGAACCGCCACGGTGGCGATGCCCATTTCCTTACAGGCGCGGTGAACCCGGAGCGCGATCTCGCCCCGGTTCGCGATGAGAATCTTGTCGAACATGAGCGTTACTCGATGACGACGAGCGGCTCGCCGAACTCGACGGGCTGGGCGTCGTCAACCAGGATCTCGACGATCTTGCCGGCCTTCGGCGCGGCGATCGGGTTCATGGTCTTCATGGCTTCGACGATCAGAAGGGTCTGGCCCGCCGAGACGGTGTCGCCGACCTTCACAAAGGCGTCAGCGCCCGGCTGCGGCGACAGATAGGCGGTGCCGACCATCGGCGACTTGACGGCGTCGCCACGCGCGGCGGCGGGCGCCGGGGCGGCTTCAGCGACCGGAGCGGGCGCAGCGGCGGCCGGAGCCGCGACGGGCGCCGGAGCGTAGGTCGGAGCCGCAGCCTGGACGTAGTTGACGGGCGCGGCGGTCAGTTCACGCGCGACGCGGATCTTCAGGCCGGCGTGCTCGACTTCGATCTCGGACAGGCCCGTGTCCTTTAGGATGTCCGCGATCTTGCGGACCAGACGGGCGTCGATCGCGGGAGCTTCGACCGGATCGGCGGGGGCCTTGGGGTTCGACATGGAAGCTTACCTTGTTCTTCTGATGCGTCGGGCGGCGGAAGGCGCCGGACGTTATCGTTGCTATTCGCGGATCAGGCCGAAGGCGGCCTCGATCGCCAGTTCGTAACTCGCCGCGCCGAACCCGGAGACGATCCCCGTGGCCGCCAGCGAAACGTAGGTGTGGCGGCGGAATTCCTCCCTCGCCGCCGGGTTGGACAGGTGGCACTCGATCACGGGGAGGCTCAAGGTCTTGAGCGCATCCAGAAGCGCGATCGAGGTGTGGCCATATCCGGCCGGATTGATGATCAGCGCCGAGGCCGACTCACGCGCCTCGTGCACCCAATCGATCAGCACGCCCTCATGGTTGGACTGGCGGAAGACCACCGAAACGCCACGCGAAGCCGCCCGCGCCTCACAGCGCGTCCGGACATCATCGAGGGTGTCCTTGCCGTAAATCTCGGGCTCGCGTGTTCCCAACAGGTTGAGGTTGGGTCCGCTCAGCACGTGGATCGGTTTTACCATGCGGCTCCGCCGTCGATTCCGAGGGTCTTGTATAGCCGCTTCCGCCGGGTCACAAGCACGGCTCGCTTCGGAGGAGAGATGAGGCTTTTACTGAACGGGGAAGAGCGGGATGTGGCCGGCGTGGTCACGATCGCTGATTTGGTGACCAGCCTGGGACTGGACGCCCGCAAGGTGGCGGTCGAACGCAACCTCGAGATCGCGCCGAGATCCACCTACGCCGACACGGCGCTGGCGGACGGCGACCGCATCGAGATCGTCACTTTTATCGGCGGCGGTTGATCCTGCGTATTTGAAACGCCGGCCGGCGGGGCGTAAACCAGCCCCATGAACGCGCATGTTTCCCCCGACGCCGTCGCCGCTGACACCGAAGAAACCTGGACCGTCGCTGGCCGTACTTTCCGCTCGCGCCTGATCGTCGGCACGGGCAAGTACAAGGACTACGCGACCAATGCCGCCGCCGCCCGCGCGGCCGGGGCAGAGATCGTCACGGTGGCCGTGCGCCGCGTGAACCTGACGGATCCGACCCAGCCGCTGCTGGTCGACTACGTCAAACCGACCGAATTCACCTATCTGCCCAACACCGCCGGCTGCTTCACTGGCGAAGACGCCGTGCGCACCCTGCGGCTGGCCCGCGAGGCGGGCGGCTGGGACCTCGTCAAGCTGGAGGTCCTCAGCGACCCCAAGACCCTGTTCCCGGACATGGAAGAGACCCTGCGCTCGCTGAAGCTGCTCGTCGCCGACGGGTTCCAGGTCATGGTCTACTGCTCGGACGACCCGGTCTACGCCCGGAAGCTTGAAGAGGCCGGCGCGGTGGCGATCATGCCGCTGGGCGCGCCGATCGGTTCCGGTCTGGGCATCCAGAACCGCGTCAACCTGCGCATCATCATCGAGAACGCCAAGGTGCCGGTCCTGGTCGACGCCGGCGTTGGCACGGCGTCCGACGCGGCGATCGGCATGGAGCTGGGCTGCGACGCCATCCTGATGAACACCGCCATCGCCGAGGCCAAGGACCCGATCCGCATGGCCAAGGCCATGAAGCACGCTGTCATCGCCGGCCGCGAGGCCTATCTGGCCGGCCGGATGCAGAAGCGCCTCTACGCTGATCCCAGCTCGCCACTGGCGGGGTTGATCTAGTTTGGTGAGATTGAAACCTCGCCCTTCGACGAGCTCTGGGTGAGGTTTCTAGCGATACGCTATCGCAGGTCGCCCTCACCCTGAGCCTGTCTGAGGGCGAGGGCGGCGGCTTACCCCGCCTTGGCCTTGGCCGCCCGCGTCTGCTCAATCGCCAGCTTGAGGGCGTTGATGTCGGCGCCGGGCACCAGGGTGTCGCCGACGATGAAGGCGGGCGTGCCCGACAGGTTCAAGGCCCGCGCCAAAGCGTCGGTATCGGCCAGATGCTGTGTGACGGCCTTGCTTTCGCCGACCGCCTTGGCTTTGTCCATGTCGATGCCCAGGCCCTGGGCGATGCGCAGGGCGCCCCTCGCGTCGAGCGCGTTCTCGGCCATCAGCGCCTTATGGAGTTCCAGGCTCTTGCCCTGGTCTTTGGCCCCCAGAGCGATGCGCGCGGCCGCCTCGCTGTCGTTGCCGAAGATCACGAAGTCCTTCAGCACCAAGCGGATGTCCGGGTTCT
>NCDQ01000316.1 GCA_002280275.1 Caulobacter vibrioides
GGTACCCGATCGGCCACTTGAAAATCGGCTGCAGCAACAGCGCAACCTCCATGGTAGATAGAATGTTGAGCGTGCATACAAACAGCACCACCACGAGCTTCAGCACTTGGTCGCGGTTCACAATAAACGTCGACACGAAAATGCAGACGAACTGGAACAGGAAAATCGCCGTCACGTACCACTTGGTCATCACCGTGGGCATCGTCAGGGCGGCGAGACAGCTGTTCAGATACAGTGCGGCGTACTGATAGACTAGATACCAGAACTGCGTCGAACACACAGACACACTCTTCATCGCAGTGGTGATCTTGTCGAACTCTGAGTCTGCAATGCGGAACGACGACCACATAGAGAGGTCGTAATCATACATCCACGCCTTGTACGCACTGTAAGTGCCCGCAACGGTGGCCAATGCAGTGAACATAAACGAGTTTGCGTAGAGCTGGCCGCCGCGCCAGAGACACTTGTGGTAGTTCATGTCGGTCGTGGCCGGAGCGGTGAAGCGGGCCATACGGATCAACGAGTCATGCATGATCCCCGTTGGGAGGGATACGAATAGAGAGATCCAGCCCCAGAAGAGACCTTGTTGGTCGGCCCGACCCATGGGAAGCAATCCGTAGAAAGCAATGCGCGCGGGGAACACGACGAACCAGGTGATGGACATGAGATTGGAGCACACGATGAAGAGGTTGATCGACACCACGGTGGAGACGATGAAGCTACGCAACGGCTTGCGGCCCGCGCGCTTGTCCAGAAAAGCCGCGAACAGGAACAGCAGCACCATGAACAGATAGGCAAAGTACCAGATTGGGTTGTGGTGAAACGAGGCCATCGCCATCACCGTCACGGGAATGGCCACTTTGATAAAATGCTGCAATATCTTGGGGATGAAGAAGGAAGGCCAGAGAAGCTCCAGCGGGCCGGCGCTCCAGCGATACAGCGCCTCCAGGAAGTCCTCGGTCTTGCCCGCGAACTTCTGGGCCTTACGCTCGGCGTGCAGCTGGCCAGTCCAGTCGCTGTCGAGGCTGTCCCAGACAAGCTTGCGGATCGCGCCCAGCGCGGCGGGCCCTTTGGCGAGCTCCAGCGCCAGCGCATGGGCCGTGGACATCAGTTCAGCGTCCGGCACGCACCGGTTCACCAGGCCCCACTGCAGCGCGGTGGCGGCGGGAACCTTGTCGCCCATCAGCATCATCTCCATGGCGCGCGCCTTGCCGATCAGGCGGGGCAGGAGGTAGGTCGAGCCACCGTCGGGCACCAGACCAATGCGGCGGAAGGCCTGCAGGAAGTAGGCGCTTTCAGCGGCGACGATCATGTCACCCATCAGAGCGATCGAGCAGCCGATGCCCGCCGCTGGGCCATTCACCGCCGTGACGATCGGCAGGGGGAAGTCACGCAGCAGGGTCATCATCGGATTATAGGTAGTTTCCAGCGCCGAGCCGGCGTCTGGCTTGCCGTCGACGTCCAACTCGCGACCGGCCGCACCGCCGCCCGAGAGATTGGCGCCCGAGCAGAAGCCGCGGCCTTCGCCGGTCAGGATCACCGCGCGCGCCTCGATCTTGCCGGCGGCGATCGACGAGAAGGCGTGATGCAGTTCGCGGGCGACCTCGGGGCTGGCCGCGTTCAAGGTGGTCGGATCGGCGAGGGTGACAGTGGCGACGCCGTCCTGCGTCGAGACACGGATCTTCTGATAGTCCACGGCGGAGCCTCCCTTGTTCGTTAGGCGAGACTCTAGGCGCCTTTGCCCTTTGGGAAGGCTAGCGAAATCTTCGCAAACAGAAGCGCCGCCGATCAGGGACCGGCGGCGCGGAGGTAGGTCTTCTGCTGAAAAGATCAGGCGGCGTTGGCGGCGCCCGGCATCGACTCCGCCGCAGTGACACGATTGCGGCCACCGCGCTTGGAGGCGTAAAGCGCCGCGTCTGCGCGCTCCATGACCGAGTGGCCCGACTCGCCGGCCTTGCGCTCGGCGAAGCCCGAGGAAACCGTGATTGCGCCGAGATCCTCGTTGGTCGAGCGACGCTTGAGCATCCGCGACGACACCTCGACCCGGATTTCCTCTAGCGTGGTGGCGACGATCGAGGCGCTCTCACGTGGGAAAATCATGGCGAACTCTTCGCCGCCATACCGGGCCGCGAAGCGCGGCGGTGCGGCGACACGGCCGATGACCGAAGCGACATAGCGGATGACCTGGTCGCCGGTCTGGTGACCCCAGGTGTCGTTGAAACCCTTGAAGTGGTCGATATCGAGCACGGCCAGGCAGATGCTCGTGCCTTCTTCCTCGGCCTCGGCGCAGGCGCGGTCGAGTTCTTCGTCGAAGGCCTTGCGGTTGGCCAGGTTGGTCAGGCCGTCGGTCGTCGCGTCGCGTCGCACCTGCTCCAGGTGCTCGCGCAGACGTTCGACCTCGGCGGTGGAGTCGGCGAGACGCGCCTCCAACGACTGGTTTTCCTTGTGCACGCGACGCGTGGCTTGGGCGATGCTGCCGACGACCGCCTTGATCGAGGCGACATCGGTCTGTGTATCCAGGCTCTTGCTCGCGCCGTCCAGTTCCTTGCCGAACGCGGCATTGGACTTCTGGGCGTTCTGGATGGCCTTGGAGACCGCCTCCAGTTCCTTCGACAGAAGGTCGCCCGCGTCGCGGATTTGTTCGTTCAGACGCGCCTTGGGCAGGAACGTTGCTGCCAGTTCCTCGCTGACCAGCTCGGTCATCGGCTCGCCCAGCGAAATCAGACGGGTCAGCTCGCGCGCCAGCGCCCCGTTCGGATCAGCCACATAGTGCGTCCACAGTTCAAAGTTCAGCGCGGTCGGCCAGACCTGATGCCGCTCCATGAGCTCCAAGGCGCGCGAGGCGATCTTGTAAGCCTCGGGACCGCGCAGCGTGGTTTCAACGTCCGACATGTTCTCTTCCCTCATCGACGCTGCCCTTGCGGCAACGGCGATCGCTTGGGGCCAGAACTTACCCCCCGAGTTCTTACGATGCGTTAAGAACGAACGACGTTCGCTTGCGTGCGTTCGCCGCCTCCCTCATGGTGATCATTGATAAGATGAGTTCCGCGCCGATGGGCGGACCCTGGGAGGAGCGACAAGCCATGAACGCACCGGTGAATCTGTCGTTCGACGCGCATAAGGCGGCGATGAACGACGTGTTGCAGCGCCAGAAGGCCGCGCACCTTCGTGATGGCCCCCCCAGCGCTGAGAAGCGAATCGACTGGCTGAACCGGAGCATCGACCTGCTGGTCGGACACCAGGCCGAGATCGCCAAGGCGGTGAACGCCGACTTCGGCTCGCGGTCTCCAGAGGCGACGGCCCTGACCGACGTCGCTGGCTCCTCCTGGGCCTGTTCGGCGCCAAGGCCACGGTGCAGTGGCAGCCCAAGGGCGTTGTCGGGGTGATCAGTCCCTGGAACTTCCCCGTCAACCTGACCTTCGCCCCGTTGGCCGGCGTGTTCGCTGCGGGCAACCGGGCCATGATCAAGCCGTCGGAGTACACCCCGGCGACCTCCGACCTGCTGAAGGCGATGTTCGCCAAGGCGTTCAACGAGGAAGAAGTCGCCGTTTTCGTGGGCGGCCCGGAAGTGGGGCAGGCGTTCTCGGGCCTGGCGTTTGACCACCTCGTGTTTACGGGCGCGACCTCCGTGGCCAAGCACGTCATGCGCGCCGCGGCCGAAAACCTGGTGCCAGTGACTCTCGAACTGGGCGGCAAGAGCCCCGTGATCCTGTCGCGTGGCGCCGACATGGCCACGGCTGCAGCGCGGATCATGAACGGCAAGACCCTGAACGCCGGCCAGATCTGTCTCGCGCCCGACTACGTCCTGGCGCCGCAAGAGGACGTCGAGAACTTCGTCAAGGAAGCCCAGGCCGCCGTCAGCCGCTACTTCCCGACCATCAAGGACAATCCGGACTACACCGCCGTCGTGGCCCAGCGTCACTACGACCGGGTGAAGGGCTATGTCGATGACGCCCGCGCCAAGGGCGCGCGGGTCGTCGAAATCAATCCCGCCGGCGAGGACCTGTCGCAACAGGAGCATCGCAAGATCGTCCCGACCCTGATCATCGACCCCACCGACGACATGACGGTGATGCAGGAGGAGATCTTCGGTCCGGTGTTGCCGGTGAAGAGCTACAAGACCATCGATGAGGCGGTCGCCTATGTGAACGCTCACGACCGGCCGCTGGCGCTCTATTGGTTCGGGACCGATGAGGCCGAGAAAGACCGGGTGCTGGAGCGGACCACCAGCGGCGGGGTCACGGTCAATGACGTGATCTTCCACGTCGCCCAGGAGGACCTGCCTTTCGGCGGAGTCGGCCCAGCCGGCATGGGCGCCTACCATGGCCATGACGGCTTCCGTGAGTTCAGCCACCGCAAGGCGGTTTTCCAGCAACTTAAGAAGGACATCGCCCCGATGCTGGGTCTGCGGCCACCTTACGGCGAGGGGATCCGCAAGTACCTCGCCGGGCAGATCAAGAAGTAGCCAATCGCGGCGCGGTATGCTCCAAGCGGCCGCATGACCGCGCCGATTTCCCTGCGCCTGATCGTTGAGGCGCGCGACCTGCCGCCGATGCCGCTGGAAGCTCTGCGCGACTGTTTCGCCCGAGCCGAAAGCGGGGTGGCCTGGACGGCGGAGCATGACGCCTCGAGCGGCGCGCCTTCCGAA
>NCDQ01000317.1 GCA_002280275.1 Caulobacter vibrioides
AAGGGCCTGTCGGAGAACATCCGGGTCAAGTCGATCGTCGGCCGGTTCCTGGAGCACTCGCGCATCGTGGCCTTCGCCAACGGCGCGCCGATGCCCAGCGCCCAGACGCGCCTCTATATGAGCTCGGCCGACTGGATGCCGCGCAACCTCGACCGCCGGGTCGAGAGCCTGGTGCCGATCGAGAATCCGACCGTGCACCAGCAGGTGCTGGACCAGATCATGGTCGCCAACCTCAACGACGAGGCCCAGAGCTGGAAGCTGGACAGCGAAGGCGACTACGCCCGCGATCCGGCCTGGAAGACCAAGGGCGCCTTCTCGGCCCACGACTACTTCATGACCAATCCCAGCCTGTCGGGACGCGGTCATGGGGCCCGTGACCTGCCCCGCGCCTTCGACCACGTGGGCCCCAAGCGCAAGCGGTGAGCCGCGCTGCTCTCGCCGTCCTGCTGCTGGTCCCGGTCGTGGTCGGCTGCGCGCCCAAGGGCGAGCGGCGCGAGGCGATCTGCGCGATCCAGGCCCTGCCCGCCCGTCCCGGCTTCGACCGCTTCGGCGCGCCGCCGCCGGGCGTGGAGAAGCTCGCCCAGGCCACGGCCGAGGTCTATGGCCCCGGGATCGCCGGCGGCTATGGCGTGCGCTGGTGGGGCCCCTGCGGTCCCAGCGCCAAGACCACCGACATGCTGCTGCTGGGTCCTGGCCCCTGGGCCCTGACCAAAGGCGGCCCGCGCGCTGACGGCCACCAGGTCGCCTACGGCACCTGCTACCACCGGCGCGAGGCCGACGGCTGGCGCACCGTGGCCTGCCGGATCAATCGCTAGGCGGCCTTCGCCCCAGTCATCCCCATGGAAAATCGTCGCCAGACGATCGGTCCCGCTTTCCCCGCGCTGCGAATACGCTAAAGGACGCCCATGCCCTTCCAGGCGCCGCGCGACGCGGCTGTGATCGATATCGGTTCAAACTCGGTCCGCCTAGTGGTGTACCGGCTGGAAGGCCGCGCCATCTGGACCGTGTTCAACGAAAAGGTGCTGGCGGGCCTGGGCCGTGACCTGGCCAAGACCGGCTGTCTGGCGCCCGAAGGCGTCGTCCAGACCCTGCAGGCGCTTAAGCGCTTCCGCGCCGTCCTGGAGGCGGTGAACCCGGCCGAGATCTTCGTGGTCGCCACCGCCGCCGCCCGCGAGGCCAAGGACGGTCCCGACTTTGTCGCCCGCGTGCGTGAGGAGACCGGCTTCAACGTCCGCGTCCTCTCGGGCGAGGAAGAGGCCCACTACGCCGCTGTCGGCGTTCTGGCCGGCGCGCCGGACGCTACGGGCGTGGTCGGCGACCTGGGCGGGGCCAGCCTGGAGCTCGTTCACCTGTCGGCCACCGGCGCCGGGCGCGGCGTCACCCTGCCGCTGGGCCCCTTCAGCCTGGCCGGCCCCGGGGGAACCGCCAACGGCTTCGACGCCGACCGGGTGCGTCGCCTCGCCCAGGAGCGCCTGTCGGCGGTCGCCGCCGACTTCCGCACCGACACCTTCCACGCCGTCGGCGGGGCCTGGCGAAACCTGGCCCTGCTGCATATGCGGCTGTCGGGCTATCCGCTGCACGTCGTCCATCAGTATACGATCAGCGCCAGCGAAGCGCTGGACGCCGCGCGCCTGGTCGCCCACCAGTCCAAGAGCTCGCTCGAGCGGATCGAGGGCATGAGCAAGAAGCGCTCGGAGACCCTCCCCTACGCCGCCATCGTGCTGGAGACCCTGATCGAGCAGCTTCAATTGAAGCGGATCGAGATCTCGGCCTATGGCGTGCGCGAAGGCCTGCTGTTCGAGGCCATGCCGCCGCGCGTACGGGGGCTGGATCCTCTGATCGAAGGCTGCTGGGCGCTTGGCCATCGTCAGGGCGTCGCCGACGAGCTGGGTCCGGCGCTGGACGCCTGGATCGCGCCGGCCTTCAGCCAACTGCCCGCCTTGTTCGGCGAGCGCGACGCGGTCCTGGTCTCCGCAGCCTGCCGTCTGGCGGACATGGGCGTACGCCTGCACCCCGATCACCGCGCCGATCTGGTGTTCGAGCAGGTGCTGCGCGCCCCGATCGCCGGCCACGGCCACGCCGAGCGCTGCTTCCTCGCCGCCGCCGCGCACGCCCGCCACGCCACCAACTTCCACCCGCCGGAGCTTCACACGCTGGAGCGCCTGTTGACCCCCGCCCAGTTGAAGCGCGCGCGCGCCCTGGGCGCGACGATCCGGCTGGCCTGTGATCTGTCAGGCCGCAGCCCCAGCCTGCTGGCTCATTCGCGCCTGAGCCTGGACAAGCAGCATCTGATCCTGGCCGCCGAGCCCGGCTTTGCAAATCTTCTTCTTGGTGAACAAACTCATAAGCGCGCCAGCTCGGCCGCCCAGCATCTTGGACTGAAGCCAAAGATTATCACGGCGTAAATCCAGGTATTGCTCACTTTCGATCATGATTAATCTGATCTGAACTTCCCCAATACGGGGAAATTGACAAGTTGACGCAGCGAAAACGTGTGCGATGCGCACGGTTTGTTAGCCCTGTCTCGCGCAACCTTCCTCCAACAACAAATGTGGAGGTCAGTGATGTTGCAGCGTAAGTTCGACTATCTCGACGCGATCGCTCCGGCTCCGGCCGCTCGCCAGCGCCCCGAACTCCACGTGGCCAACGACCACGACGCGCCCGTGACCAGCGCCGCGCGCACCCTTCAATCTGAACTGGGCCGCGTCTTCGCCCAGGAAAGCACCTGGTCGGTCCGTCGCACGGTGGCGATTGGCGTGGTCTTCCACCTCGGCGTCTTCTGCGCGTTGGGTCTGGCCGCCGGCGGCGCTCTGGCTCAGTTCGGCCAGTGATCACCCAGGCCTCTTGACCGCGTCTTGTCGGGTCAGTCCGCCAACTCCGAACCGCTCGCGATGGGATCACCCCGATCCAGCTCGAGAAAGTCGGTGAACGGCAGCCCGTAGACGCGGTCAAAGAACTCGGCCTGATAGCGGAATGGCAGGTTGGCGTCGCTGTTCCACAGCATGACGATCCCCGTCCGGGTCGCTGGTTCGAACATCATCGTCGCGCGATAGCCCGCCACGCCGCCGCTATGCCCCACAAGGTTGTGGCCGCGATAGGTGAAGCTGCGCATGCCCAAGCCGTAGCCCGGCCCTTTCAGCTCGCGCGCGATGTTGAGCCGCCCATAGGGCCGGCCGGTTCCAACGCGAGAACGCTGCACCTCGCCCAGCACCGCGCCCGACAGCACATCAGGCCGCAAACCCATCTGCGCCTGCATCCAGATGGCGAGATCTACGATCGTGGAATTCACGCCGGCGGCGGCAGGGACATCGAACAGGCGACGCTTAACGGCCTCGGCGTAGTCCAGACCGGTGCGGGCGTGGATCACCTCGGTGATCGTGTCGTAGGCGATGTTCTGGTAGGTGTGACAGGTCCCCGGGGGGCAGACCGGCTTCAAACTCGCGAACGAGCCGCGAATGACGGTGGGATCCTCGCCGTCCTCCAGCCTCCCATCATAGGCGTTGCGCCCCAGGCCGGTGCGCTGGGCCAGCAGTTGCTCCAGCGTCAAGCCGACCTGCGCGTCGCCCGGCAGCTTCAGGCTGGTGTTGAAGACGGAAAGCGGGTCCTGCAGCGATAGCGCGCCGTCAGCCGCCAGCCGGGCGGTCAAGGTTCCTGCGACCGTCTTGGACAGCGACGCCCAGCGAAACACGGTCTTGGCGCTGACGCGCTCGGCGTTGTCGGCGGCGGTGTAGCCATAGCCATGCACGAAGGCCAACCGGCCGTCTTCGACGATGGCCACGGCCAAGCCCTGCATCGAGCGATCGGTCATCATCGCTCTCAGGCGCGCGTCGACGGCGCGATAGTCGATCCGGCCGCGCCAGTCACCAGGGTTCTCTGGGATCGGCGCGACGACGCTGGAAAGCTGGGGCGGCAGGATGGCGGGCGCGGCGCGCTTGAGAAAAGGCAGAGCGATCAGACCTGCAAGCACCAGCCCCCCAACGCCGGCGGCCAGCCATTTCAGGCGCCGCCGTCGCTCCCAGTCGCTCTGTTCGCCGGTGTCCAACACGCGTCTACTCTTGAAACCAGAAAGGGACCGCATCGCGGCGTAAGGCCCGATCCGGTCCCTTCTAGGGAGACTCGCTGGCCGGCCCAACCAGGGGGCCGGTCACCGCTTGGGGAGAACTACTCGCTTTTGGGCGCGCGACGCACCTCGACCACCCGCACGCGGGCGCCGTCCAGCACCAGCGCCAGTTCGCCCCGCTTGATCTTCAAGGCGTCGGAGCCGAAGGCCTCGCGGCGCCAGCCCGCCAGGGCCGGGGTCGCGGCGTTATCGTCGGCGGCGATCTTTTCCAGGTCAGAGACCGTGGCGATCAGCTTGGAGGCCACACCGGCCTCCTCGGCGCGCGCCTTGAGCAGGACCTTCAAAAGCTCGACCACGGCGCCCGCGTTCTGAGGCGGCGGCGGACCGGGCTTGTCGACGACAGGCGCATACCCCTCAGGATCGGCCAGCGCGTCCTTGATGGCGGCCAGAAGGTCGGGCCCAAACTTGCTGCCGCCGAAACCCTTGGGCACGCCGCGCAGGTTGTCCAGGGCCTCCAGGCTCCCCGGCGTTTGCGTGGCCAGTTCGTCGATCGCCTCGTCCTTCAGGATCCGGCCGCGCGGCTGGTCGCGGTTCTGGGCGGTGCGCTCGCGCCAGGCGGCGACGGCCTTGAACACCGCCAGATACTTCGGCGCGGTCTTGCGCGGACGCAGGCGACGCCAGGCCTTTTCCGGGTCCACGTCATAGGCGGCCGGGTCGGAGATGGCGGTCATCTCTTCCTCAACCCAGGCCAGACGACCCGAGGTTTCCAGGCGCTCGCGCAGGATCGGGAACAGCTTGGCCAAGTGAGTCACGTCGGCCAGGGCGTAGGAAAGCTGGGCGTCGGTCAGCGGGCGACGGGCCCAGTCGGTGAAGCGGCTGGACTTGTCGATCTCGATCCGCAGCATCTGACGCACCAGGGCGTCATAGGCGATCTGCTCGCCGAAGCCCGCCGCCATGCCGGCCACTTGCGTGTCGAACAGCGGCTTGGGCATCGCTTTCAGATTATTGAAGATCTCGACGTCCTGGCG
This sequence comes from Caulobacter vibrioides, assembly GCA_002280275.1. GTDB lineage: Bacteria > Pseudomonadota > Alphaproteobacteria > Caulobacterales > Caulobacteraceae > Caulobacter > Caulobacter vibrioides_A. Next base: position 5,089 of record NCDQ01000317.1, read on the forward strand.
GGCGGCGTGGAAGACCTTGAGGATGCGTTCGTCACGCATCACGGCCAGCAACGGCTCCAGATCGATACCATCGGCCAGCGGGTCGATGACGGCTTCCTGGGTGGGGGACGCGACCTGGATCAGGCACAGCTTGGGCCAATAGGTCGTCTCGCGCATGAACTCGGTGTCCACGGCGACGAAAGGCTCGCCCGCAAGGCCATTACAGAACGCCGCCAACTCGGCGGTGGTGGTGATCAGCTTCATCCGCTGCTAATAGCCTCGCGCACCCACGGCGTCGTCGCCTTCCGACAGACCAGAGCGAGCCAATGAGCGATCTGCCGAACGGCCTGACCTACGCCCAGGCGGGTGTCGATATCGATGCGGGCAACGCCCTGGTGGACGCCATCAAGCCGCTGGCCAAGGCCACGCGCCGCCCCGGCGCCGAGGCCAGCCTGGGCGGTTTCGGTGCGCTGTTCGACCTGAAGGCGGCCGGCTACGACGATCCGCTGCTGGTCACCACTACCGACGGCGTCGGCACCAAGCTGCGTATCGCCATCGACACCGGCATGCACGCCACGGTCGGCATCGACCTGGTGGCCATGTGCGTCAACGACCTGCTGGCGCAGGGCGCCGAGCCGCTGATGTTCCTGGACTACTACGCCACGGGCAAGCTGG
>NCDQ01000318.1 GCA_002280275.1 Caulobacter vibrioides
GGTCGTGTGGTCTGCACCGGCATGGGCAAGTCGGGACACGTGGCGCGGAAGATCGCCGCCACCCTCGCGTCCACCGGGACCCAGGCGATGTTCGTCCATCCGGCCGAAGCCTCGCACGGCGATCTGGGGATGATCGGGCCCGACGATGTGGTGCTGGCGCTGTCGAAGTCCGGCGCGGGCCGCGAATTGGCCGACACCCTGGCCTACGCCAAGCGCTTCTCGATCCCGCTGATCGCCATGACGGCGGTCGCCGAGAGCCCTCTGGGGCAGGCCGGCGACATCGTGCTGCTGCTGCCCGACGCGCCCGAGGCGACGGCGGAAGTCAATGCGCCGACCACCTCGACCACCCTGCAGATCGCCCTGGGCGACGCGATCGCCGTGGCCCTGCTGGAGCGTCGCGGCTTCACCGCAAGCGATTTCCGCGTGTTCCACCCGGGCGGGAAGCTGGGAGCGATGCTGCGCACCGTCGGCGACCTGATGCATGGCGAAGATGAGCTCCCCCTGATCGCCGCCGACGCCGCCATGTCCGACGCGCTTCTGGTCATGAGCGAAAAGCGCTTTGGCGCGGTCGGCGTCGTCGATGACGCGGGCCTCCTTGCGGGCATGATCACGGACGGCGACCTGCGCCGACATATGGACGGCCTGCTTGGCCATACGGCGGGCGAGGTCATGACGCATGCGCCCCTGACGATCGGCCCTGGCGCCTTGGCGGCGGAAGCCTTGAAGGTGATGAACGAGCGGCGGATCACCGTGCTGTTCGTCGTCGAGGGCGGACGCCCTGTCGGCATTCTGCACGTGCACGATCTGCTTCGCGCCGGTGTGATCTAGGTCACATCCAAACTTTGTAAAACCTTGTCATGCGAACGCGCTAGTCGCGCCGTCTTCGTGCGTCTAAAGCCACACCATCTCAACTGAAGCGAGCCTTCAATGTTCTCCGCGCCCCGCGCCGATCTGGTTCCCAATACGGCCGCCTATGAAAACGAAGCCCTGGTCAAGCCGACCGGCTTTCGCGAGTACGACGCACGCTGGCTGTTTGGGCCGGAGATCAACCTTCTGGGCGTGCAGGCCCTGGGTCTGGGTCTAGGGACCTATATCCAGGAGCTTGGCCAGTCCAAGATCGTGGTCGGCCACGACTTCCGCTCGTACTCGTCATCGATCAAGAACGCCTTGATCCTCGGTTTGATCAGCGCCGGCTGCGAGGTGCATGACATCGGTCTCGCCCTGTCGCCCACCGCCTATTTCGCCCAGTTCGACCTCGACATCCCGTGCGTGGCCATGGTCACCGCCAGCCACAACGAGAACGGCTGGACCGGCGTGAAGATGGGCGCCCAGAAGCCGCTGACCTTCGGTCCGGACGAAATGAGCCGCCTGAAGGACATCGTGCTGAACGCCAAGTTCGTGGAACGCGACGGCGGCAAGCTGATCCGGGTGCAAGGCGAGGCCCAGCGCTACATCGACGACGTCGCCAAGCGCGCCAGCGTCACGCGCCCCCTGAAGGTCATCGCCGCTTGCGGCAACGGCACGGCCGGCGCCTTCGTGGTCGAGGCCCTGCAGAAGATGGGCGTCGCCGAGGTCGTGCCGATGGACACTGACCTGGACTTCACCTTCCCCAAGTACAACCCCAATCCCGAAGACGCCGAGATGCTGCACGCGATGGCCCACGCCGTTCGCGAGACCGGCGCGGACCTGGCGTTCGGCTTCGACGGCGACGGCGACCGCTGCGGCTCTTCGCCGACAAGATCGGCCTGATGCTGGCCCGCGACCTGGCCCCGCTGCACCCCGGCGCGACCTTCGTCGTGGATGTGAAGTCCACCGGCCTCTACGCCACCGACCCGATCCTCAAGGCGCACGGCTGCGAGGTCGTCTACTGGAAGACTGGCCACAGCTACATCAAGCGCAAGAGCGCCGAGCTGGGCGCCCTGGCCGGCTTCGAAAAGAGCGGCCACTTCTTCATGAATGGCGAGCTCGGCTACGGCTATGACTGCGGCCTGACCGCCGCCGCGGCCATCTTGGCCATGCTGGACCGCAATCCGGACGTGAAGCTGTCGGACATGCGCAAGGCCCTGCCGGTGGCCTTCACCTCGCTGACCATGAGCCCGCACTGCGGCGACGAGGTGAAGTACGGCGTCGTGGCCGACGTGGTGAAGGAATACGAGGACCTGTTCGCCGCCGGCGGTTCGATCCTGGGCCGCAAGATCACCGAGGTGATCACGGTCAACGGCGTCCGCGTCCACCTGGAGGACGGCTCCTGGGTCCTGGTCCGCGCCTCGTCCAACAAGCCTGAGGTCGTGGTCGTGGTCGAGAGCACCCAGTCCGAAGACGACATGCGCGCCCTCTTCCGACAGGAAGTGAAACCGCGCCTGGGCGACCGGGTCGGCAAGTATAATCAGGAAATCTGATCAGGAGCCGCATCGGCGACCTGTCGAAGGCCGGGGCGAAAGCCTCGGCCTTTCTCTTTGACTACGGGTGGTCTACCGACGCGAACATGATCAAGCTCCGCCCTTCCCGCCCTGAAGACGGCCCGCGGGTCATCGCGATCTGGGCCGCCGCAGTTGATGCGACCCACAACTTCCTGACGCCCGAGGACCGCATCGCGATCGGTCGGGAGGTCGAGGCTTTCCTGCCCTACGCCCCGCTGACGGTGGCGGTGGATCGCCGCGACCGCCCCGTCGGCTTCATGCTGATCGACGGCGCGCATATGGAGGCGCTGTTCATAGACCCTGAGCATCGTGACGCAGGCGTTGGCCGGATGCTGATAGAGTACGCCCTGGCGGTGCATCCGGTGCTGACCACCGACGTCAACGAACAGAACCTCCAGGCCCTCGGCTTCTACGAGCACATGGGCTTTGAGCGGACCGGCTGGTCCGCCACGGACGGTCAGGGGCGAGCGTATCCGCTGATCCATCTTCGCTTTGGCCTCTGATCGCTTTGGCGTTTGACGCGAAGTCGGCTTAGCTGCGGCGGTTCCCGCTGCGAGTCACCGATGCGCCGTCTCCTCACCGCCCTCGCCCTGATGCTCAGCCCTGGCCTGGCCATGGCGGCGCAGCCCGTTCTTCTGAAGCCCGCCAAGGTCTGGACGGCGGAGAACGCCGGGCCGCCGCGCGAGGGCTGGGCCGTGCTGGTCAGAGACGGAAAGATCGCCGCCGTCGGTCCGGCCGCGCAGATTGACGCGTCCGGCGCGGAAATTGTCGACCTGCCGGGCGCGACGCTGATCCCAGGTCTGATGGACCTGCACAGCCACCTGTTCCTGCATCCCTACAACGAAGCCTCGTGGGATGATCAGGTGCTGAAGGAGACGCCGACCTATCGCACGCTGCGCGCCGCGGTGCAGGCCAAGGCGACGCTGGAGGCCGGTTTCACGACACTGCGGGATCTCGGGACCGAAGGCGCCGGAACCGTCGACGTTCCTTTGAAAAAGGCCATCAATGACGGCCTGATCCCGGGTCCCCGGCTGTTCGTGACCACCAAGGCGATCGTGGCGACCGGCGCCTATGGCCCGGCGCGCAAGAACTACAACCCCGAGGCCGAGATCCCGCAGGGCGCCGAGGAGGCCAGCGGCGTGCTGGAGGTGGTGAAGGCGGTGCGCGAACAGGCCGGCGCGGGCGCGGACTGGATCAAGGTCTATGCCGACTATCGCGTCGGGCCCGATGGTTCGACCCAGCCGACCTTCAGCGTCGAGGAGCTGAAAGCCTTGGTCGAGACCGCGCATTCCAGCGGCCGTCCGGTCTCGGCCCACGCATCCAGCGACGAGGGCATGCGCCGCGCGATCCTGGCCGGGGTCGATACGATCGAGCACGGCTATGGCGCCTCGGAGGCCACCTTCAAGCTGATGGCCGAAAAGGGCGTCGTCTTCTTCCCGACCCTGACGGCGGTCGAGAGCACCTCGACCTATTTCGGCGGCTATGTCGCGGGCAAGACAGCCCCGACCCCGGCGATGCAGGCGGCCGAGCGCGCGTTCCGCCTGGCGATCAAGGCCGGCGTGACCATCGGCATGGGCAGCGATGTCGGCGTCTTCAAGCACGGCGACAACGCGCGGGAGCTGGTCTGGATGGTCCGCTACGGCCTGACGCCAGCCCAGGCGCTGCTCACGGCCACGGCGGTGGACGCCAAGGTCCTGGGCCGGGGCAACGATCTGGGCCAGATCAAATCCGGCTACCTGGCCGACCTCGTCGCGGTGAAGGGCGATCCGACCCAGGCGATCGAGGCGACCCGCGATGTCGTTCTGGTGATGAAGGCCGGAAAAATCGTCGTTCGTCCCTGATCGTCCCACAGGGTGCGTGGCGCCTCTTGGGACCAGCCGCAACGCCCGCTAAGCAGGACGCGTCGCTTGAAGGAGTCACCATGCGCCTGCCCGCTCTCGTCCTGGCCTGTCTTTGCCTGATCGCCTCGCCCGCTCTGGCGCAGAAGCTGGACGAGACGCCGCGTGTGGCGGTCATCTCGGCCTTCCCGCCCGAGATCGGGGCGCTGAACGCCGCGACCGCGCAGCAGAAGGCCTATGAGGTCAACGGCGTGCGGTTCATGACCGGCCAGCTCGAGGGCAAACCGGTGGTGGTGTTCCTGAGCGGCGTGTCGATGGTCAACGCGGCCATGACCACCCAGATGGCGCTGGACCGTTTCAACATCACGCGGATCGTTTTCTCCGGCATCGCCGGCGGCGTCGATGAGGGCCTGGACATCGGCGACGTGGTGGTCGCCGACCAGTGGGCCCAGAACCTGGAAAGCGCCTTCGCGCGCGAGACCGACAAGGGCTTCGAGGTCTCGCCCAGCATCCGCACGACGACCCTGGCCAATTACGGGATGATCTTCCCGCGCGGCATCCATATGCCCGGCGACGCCTTGGGCACGCCGGCCCGCGTCTGGTTCCCGGCGGACGCGGCTCTTTTGGACACGGCGCGCAAGGTCGC
>NCDQ01000019.1:0-27087 GCA_002280275.1 Caulobacter vibrioides
GCGTGGGCTTGGCCTAAGCTTGGCGCCATGACTCAGCATCGCACTTGGCGCGCCGCCCTGGCCGGCGTCTGTCTCACCGCCTTGGTGGCTTCGTCTGCGTGGGCTGGTCCCTCCGAAACGCTGACCGGCTTGGTGGCGCGCTACGAAGCGCTCGGCAATGCGGACGGCGATCCCGACAGCGGCGGCGCCAACGAGGCGCGCTGGCGGCTTCCCGATGTCTCGCCGGCCGCCGACGCCGCCAAGCTCACCAAGCTGAAGGCGATCTCAGCCGATCTTTCTTCGATGGACGTGGCCGGCCTGTCGGAAGACGAGAAGCTGACGCGCGATCTTCTGCTGTGGGCGGTGAAGGACCGCGTGGAGGCCGGGGGCTTCGACGAGTCGCGCATGCCGTTCAGCAGCGACGGTGGCTTTGACGTCATGATGCTGTATCGCGCCAGCGGTCTGCGCCTGAAGACCGAGGCCGAGGCGCGGCGCTGGATCGCGCTGCTCAACCGCATGCCCGCCTGGTACGCCGCCAATATCGCCAACGCCCGGCGCGGCGTGAGCACAGGCTTCGTCCACGCCGTCTCGACCGCCCAGGCCGTCCAGGACCGCGCTCAGCGCGCCGCCGCCACGCCGCTGGCCGAGGATCCGCTTCTGGTCCCGCTGCGCGCTCTGCCCGCCAGCGTGCCGGAAGCGACCCGTGCGGCGCTGGTCGCCGAGGGTGAGAAGGCGGTCAAGGACAGCGTCGCGCCGGCCCGCGCCAGCTTCGTCAAGTTCATGACCGAAGAGTACACGCCGCGCGCGGCCAAGAGCCTGGCGGCGTCGGACCTGCCCGACGGCAAGCGCTACTACGCTTTCCTCGCGCGTCGGCACACGACGATGACGCTGACGCCGGACCAGATCCACGACGTTGGCCAAGCCGAAGTGGCGCGCATCCGCGCCCGCATGGAAGAGACCATGAAGGCCGCCGGCTTCCAGGGCGACCTGCCGGCCTTCATCGCCATGCTGCGCAAGGATCCGCGCTTCTACTCCACCAGCCCCAGCATCGAGAAGGGCTACACCACCGGCCGCTATTTCGGCGGCGACGCCAAGGTCGGCCGCGCCGGCGGCCTGATGATCAACACCTCCGAACTGGACCAGCGGCCGCTCTACGAGCTGCCCGCCCTGGTGCTGCACGAGGGCGCGCCGGGCCACCACATCCAGACTGCGCTGGCCGCCGAGCAGGTCAACGTGCCGGAGTTCCGCAAGAACCTCTATTTCACCGCCTTTGGCGAGGGCTGGGGCCTCTATTCGGAATGGCTGGGCGAGGGGATGGGCATCTATCGCGACCCCTACGAGCTGTTTGGCCGGCTGTCTTACGAGATGTGGCGCGCCTGCCGCCTGGTGGCCGACACGGGGATGCACTGGAAAGGCTGGAGCATCGACAAGGCCCGCGCCTGCTTCACGGACAACACCGCCCTGTCGCCGACCAATATCGAGGTCGAGCTCAAGCGCTACGTCTCCTGGCCGGGCCAGGCCCTGGCCTACAAGATGGGCGAGCTGAAGCTGCTGGAACTTCGCAAGCGGGCCGAGGCCAAGTTGGGCGACAGGTTCGACGAGCGCGGCTTCCATGACGCTGTGCTGCTGCGCGGGTCGCTGCCGCTGGCCGTTCTGGAGACCCGGATCGACGCCTGGACCGCCCAAGAGCTGGCCAAGCCCGTGGCGGCCGCCAAGACGAAGGGCTGACCTTGGCGCGGATCACGGTTCTGGGCGAGTGCATGGTCGAGCTGTCGCCGGAGGCCGGGGACGGCGGCGCGCCGCTCTATCGGATGGGCTTCGCCGGCGACACCTTCAACACGGCGATCTACATGGCGCGGCTGGGCGATCAGGTCGCCTATTGCACGGCGCTGGGTCAGGGAGACCCGTTCAGCGAAGGCGTGCTGACGGCCATGCGCCGCGAGGGCATGGACACCCAGCTGGTGCGTCAGGTCGAGAACCGCCTGCCGGGCCTCTACGCCATCGTGCTGGACGATCACGGCGAGCGGAAGTTTCACTACTGGCGCGAACGCGCTCCGATCCGCGACCTGTTCTCGGCCCACACCGCCGACCAGCTGATCGAGGCGGCAAAGGCCAGTGATCTGGTCTATCTGTCGGGCGTCACACTGGCCGTGATCGGCGACATCGGCCGGGCGCGGCTGCGGGACATCCTCGCTTACGTCCACTCGCACGGCGTGGCCGTGGCGCTGGACTTCAACTATCGCCCGGCCCTCTGGCCCAGCGCCGAGGCCGCCCGCGCGGCGCTCGATGGCGTTGTTCCAGCCTGCCGCTATGTCTCGCTGAGCAGCGAGGACAGCCGGCCGCTCTATGGCCGCGAGGCCGAGGATCTCGCCGCCGAATGGGCCGCCGCCGGCGCCGAGGTGGTGGCGCGGGATGAGAGCCATGCGGTCAATGTTCACAGACCGGACGGACGCACGGCCACGCCGGCGCCGGCGCGGGTGAAGGCCGTGGACACCACCGGCGCTGGGGACAGCTTCAACGCCGCTTATCTGTCCTCGCGACTGGCGGGTGCGACCATCGCCGACGCTGTCGCCCGCGCCCACGCCCTGGCTGGGATTGTGGTGTCCCACCGTGGCGCGATCGTTGCGCCGGAGGTAGGGATGCCTTCTTTAGTTTGAGTACCCCGAACCATGTCCTTCTTGATCCCGCCGCCTCCGCTGCGGGTCAGCCGCGAGCAGGCGGCGCTGACCAAGAGATTCCTGACGCCAGCCCTGGACCGGCTGCACAGCTTGCTTCGGAGGCTTCGCCAGGACGTCGACGCCCGTCTGACCGCCGAGTTGGCCGGGCGCTACACGCAGCCCTATCCCTATGGCTGCTGCCTGGAGATCACCAACGCCATGGCCGAGCAGTTGCAGGCGCTTGCGGCGCGGCGTGACGGGCCGGCCGAAGAACGCGCTCTGCGGGCGTTCTTTCGTCACGGCGGCGAGGTGAGAATTCACCGTCGACGTTCGCAAGCCGAAGATCGAGATCCTGCCACTGGAGGAATCGGGCTTCGCGCTGGTGCGCGATGCGTTCGACTTCGCGAGGATCGCCGAACGCTATTGGCAGGCGCGCATCTATGCCAACACTGTGCTGCCTGAACTGGCGCCGCTGTATCCGATGATCGCCGTGGACCGCCGCGGCGTCATCCATATCCAGTCCAACGTCGCCTACATGCTCCGGCTGTTCGGCGGAGAGGAGTTTCGACTGGCCGAGGCCTGGCTCGCCGAAGCGCCGACGGCTCCCGACGCGGTCGCCGAGGCCTTGCGAGAGCATGCCCCGGTCGAGCTCCGGCGCGCAACGTTATCGGGGGCTGCGGAGGCGCTTGAAGAGTGCCGTCGCCTTCGCGCTGGCGCTCCGCTGGATGAGGCGCGCGTGATGAGCATGCGGGGCGCTTTCCAAAAAATCCCACTGATTCGTTTGGTGACGGCGAGCTCCGAAACGCTTCAGGCGACTCCTGATTCTCCCCCGAAGCTGATGAGTGTAGAAGCGGCTTAGACTATTTGAAATCAAGGGTTTGTGTCGCCAGCGCATGAGTGAAATAGGAATATCTTCCTCTCTGCGGAATATAAACCTATAGTGGTGTTCGCCGGCCGCGCTCGCGGCTTGGAGGAGAGGACGCCATGCTGGTTCAAGCCCTTGAGGATATCTGGGCGATCACGCCCGATCCCCGACGCGACCGCCTGACGGTCGGCTTCGTCACCCACCTTGTTTCCCTGGCCACCGGCGTGCCGGCGGTCGAGATCGCAACGCCCAAGCGGGCGTCTCATACGGCGGTGCGCGCCCGGCAGCTCGCCATCTACCTGACCCACATCACCCTACATTGGCCCCTGGCGCGGGTGGCGTTCGCCTTTGGCCGGGATCGCACCACCTGCGGGCACGCCTGTCGCAAGATCGAGGACCTGCGCGAGGACGAGGCCTTCGATCGTCGGCTTTGCGAGCTGGAGGCCTGCCTGCGTCAGGCCCCGGCCCATGCTCAGGATCTGCCGTGATGACCGGCGCGCTTCAGGCCCGTTTCGACGCAGCGTTGGACGCCGAGCGGCGCGCCGAGCGGGCGATGCGGCTGCTGGCCAGGCCCGGGGCGGTGGTCGAGCCACAGGGCGCCGGCTATGGCGTCAGGCTGGGCGCCAGCCGTCGGCGTTGCGTGATGCTGACCCTGGATGACGCCGCCTTCGCGGTCCTGGCGCGGGAGGCGACGCTCAAGCCACGTCGAGAAGGCGGCTGGACGATGGTCGCTCGGCCCGAGATCGCCGCGCCGCCTCCCGGTCGCCCGGGCGTTATCGAGGCGTCGGTCGAGACGGCCGAGGGGATTGTCCAACGCAATCTCGGGGAGTCGCCGATCGCGTGGCTGGCGCGTCGTCGCGACCGCCACGGGCGGCCCTGGCTCGCGCCGGCCGAAGTCGCTGCGGCCGAACGGCTTCGCGAGGAGTACGAGAGCCTGGGAACGCTAGGGCGCATGATCATGCGCTGGGATGCGACGCCCAGGGTGGACGGCGCGTCGGCGGGCTTGGGCTTCTCGACACCACGCTGCGCGCCAGAGGATCGCCCGCGCGCTCGACGCGGTCGGTCCCGGATTGCGCGAGATCCTTGAACGGGTGTGCCTGATGGGCTCGGCGCTCGAGGCGGCGGAGGCTTCGCTCAAACTCCCGCGGCGTGCGGGCAAGACGGTGCTGAAGCTGGCTCTGCAGGCGTTGGCGAGACACTATCGGATGGCGTGAGCGGCGGCCTGTTCGAGCATGAAAAGGGCGGGACCCGTCGATCCCGCCCCGCCGTCCGTGTTCTGTTCAGCCTAGTGCTTGAGCATGTGCTTGATGTCGCGCATCTGATCGTGGCCGGACTTCACCGAGACCCATGCCTTCTCGATCACGCGACGGGTCTGCGGATCGACATCGTTGTCCTGCAGGGCCTTTTCGTACTTGCCCTTGATGTAGTCCTCGCCGGCCTCGACCTCGTTGATGACGGCTTCGTCGCCTTTCGTCACGGCGTCCTTCAGGTTCAGGAACGCGCGGTGGGCGGCGGCCAGGATCGTGCCGTCATCCTTGGGCTCGCCGCCGAGGCGACGCACCTCGTCCTGCAGTTCCGAGGCGATCGAGCGGCGCTCTTCGGCGCGACGCTGGAACAGTTCGGTGTAGCGGGCGCCATCGGCGTCCTTGGCGGCTTCGGCATAGCCGTCGGCGCTGTCGATAGTGGTCTCCACCAGGCTGTTCACGAGCTTGATGTGGTCTTCGTTGGTGTGCATCGCAGGGCTCCGCGTTGGGGAAGGGGAGCCGTGTCAACGCGGGGAAAGGCGGAAGGGTTCAGTCCGTCTTGGCTGGCAGGGTCGCGCCGACGTGGTCGACGCCCAGGGCCTCGCAATGCAGCACCTGACGGTGACGCTCGGCGGCGCGCGCCTTCTGCTCTTCGCTGCGCTGGTCATGACAGGCGGGGCAGGCCACGCCCTCGACATACAGCGGCGAGGCTTGGTCTTCGGGGCTGACCGGCATGCGGCAGCCCCGGCACAGGACGTGGTCGCCCTTGACGAGGCCATGGCCGACCGAGACGCGCTCGTCGAACACGAAGCACTCGCCCCGCCAGAGACTTTCGGGCTGCGGGATCTGTTCCAGGTAGTCCAGAACGCCGCCCTTCAGGTGAAACACCTGCTCGACGCCCTCGGCCTTCAGGAAGGCGGTCGACTTCTCGCAGCGGATGCCGCCGGTGCAGTACATCGCCACCTTGAGCGGCGCGTCGTGACCGCGCTGCGCCTCGACGGTCTGGCGCCAGTCGCGGAACCAGGCGGGGAAGTCAGCGAAGCTGGCGGTCTGGGGATCGATCGCGCCCTCGAAGCGGCCAACCGCCACCTCGTAGGCGTTGCGGGTGTCGATCACCAGGACATCCGGATCGCTGATCAAGGCGTTCCAGTCGGCGGGCTCGACATAGGTTCCGGCGTCGGTCGGATCGAGGTCCGGCTCGCCCAGCGTGACGATCTCCTTCTTCAGCCGGACCTTCATCCGGTAGAAGGGCATGCGCTCGGCCCAGGCGGTCTTGGGTTTCAGGTCGGCGCAGCCGGGCAAGGCGCGGATGTGGGTCAGCACGGCCTCGATGGCGGCGTTCTCGCCGGCGATCGTGCCGTTGATCCCCTCGCGCGCCAGCAGCAGGGTGCCTTTGACGCCCAGGCTGCAGCACAGCGCCGCGAGCGGCCCTTGGATCGCCGCCGGATCCGGAAAGCGCGTGAAGCGATACAGCGCGGCGACGCGATAGCTAGCCAAGAGCGGCCTGCGCGTCGCGCTGGATGCGGGCGACCATCGACTTGAGTCCGTTGGAGCGCTGCGACGACAGCGCTTCGGACAGGCCCAAGCGATCAAAGGCGGCCTTGGCGTCGAAGCCAGCGATCTCGGCGGCCGCTCGGCCGGAATAGAGCCGCAGCAGGATGGCGATCAGGCCGCTGACGATGTGAGCGTCGCTGTCGCCGCGGAAGACGATCGAGCCGTCGGCCTGCGGCTCGGTCACCAGCCACACCTGACTGGCGCAGCCGCGCACGTTGTTCGCTTCGGAGCGCTCGGCGTCGGTCAGCGGCGCGAGCTCCTTGCCAAGCTCGATCACGTAGCGATAGCGCTCTTCCCAATCGCCCAGGAGCTCGAACTCGTCGGCGAGGTCGGTCAGGGCGGCGTCGATGGGGCTGGTCATGCGCGGCGTTTAGGCGCCTCGCCGCGCCAAGGCAAGCGGCAGCTAGGCGGCTCTGAGGATCAGGCGGGCCAGAAACCCGGCGCCGAGGCTGGAGGACAGCTTCAACTGTCCGCCCATGGCGCGCGACAGCAGATCCACGATCGGCAGGCCAAGGCCGGCGCCCTCGCTGGTGCGGGTCAGGGCGCAGCCGCCTTGCTCGAAGGGCTGGAGCAGGCGCGGCAGCTCGGCGCTTTCCACGCCCGGGCCTTGGTCGCGGATGGCGATCTCGATCTCGCCGTCCACACGGCCGGCCGTCACGTGGATGACGCCTCCGGCCGGCGAGTGGGTCACCGCGTTCTGGAGCAGGTTGGTCAGCATCGTGCGTAGACCCCTGCTGTCAGCTTGGACGCAAGGCAGGGCCCCCGCGCCGACGACGTGGACGATGACGTCTCGGCGCGCGATCTCGGCGCGCAGGCTCTCGACGACGTCCTCGATGGCCTCGTCGAGGGACTCTGGCGTCATCTCGATGTCGCTGGCCTGGCCCTCGAGGCGGGCCAGTTCGACGATCTGGTTGACCAGCTTCAGCAGCTTCAGGCCGCTGTCGTGCACGATCGCGGCGTATTCCCGGTACTGGTCGTTGCCCAGGGGGCCGTAGAGCTCGCGCGACAGGATCTCGGAGAAGCCGATCACGGCGTTCAGCGGCGTGCGCAGTTCATGGCTGACCATGCGGAGAAACGAGCGCTTACGCTCGTCCAGCGCCAACTGGCGCCGTGCTTGCGCGGCCGCTTGGCGGTCGGCCGGCGTGGGCGCGACGGCGTTGTCTTGCGACGCGTCCAGTATCGCCGGCTGTGCCATGGGGTCTCCCGGACCTTCTGTCCGTGATGAATCGGATGAGCAGAATGCGGGCGAGGCGCTTACGATTCCGTTTCCGTCCACAGCGCTTCCACTATGAATGGTCGCCCGGAGATTGTGCGGGGTTGGAGGTAAGGCCCGCCCCGCGTTAAGGTTTGACGACGGTGATCCTCCCCACCGCGTAAAAAGTCGACCGGCCTTGGAATTCGAGACGCTTCCAGACCCGATCAGACGCCCTGCCGCCCGTGCGGCCGGGCTGAACCCCGCGCACGCCTGGCGGCTCGGATGGCTGGCGGCTATCTGTTTGGCGGCTGCGGCGGCGCTGTTCACGGCCGATTCCGGCGGCTGGTCCGTTTGGGCCGCGCTCGGCGCCGGCGCGTTCCCCGCCTTGGCGTCCCTGGTGTTCACGCGCGAGGACGAGCGCACCGAGGCCCTGCTTCTGGTGCTTTGGGCCGTGGGCGGCTCGCTGGCCGCCGTGCTGACTGGCGGCGTGGGCGGGGCCATGGCCGCCTGGTGTCTCGCGCCAGTGGCGGCCGCTTCCACCCTGGATCAGCCCCGGCGTTTGGCCGAGGGCGCGGCGCTGGCCCTGATCGGCGCCTGCGTCGCGGCTCTGACCCAGCTTTCAGGCCTCGCGCCAGCAGCTCCGACGGGGCCTCTGGCCTTCGTGCTGGGCTTCCTGGCGCTGGTGACCACGGGCCTTGGCCTGGCCGCCGGCCTGCTGATCGGCCGGCGTCGCCAGGGCGCGCGCGACGATCGCTACGCCAGCGAGATCATCGGTCTGGAGACCTTGCTCGACGGCCTGCCGCACCTGGCCATCGCCGTCCGGGGGGCGGGACAGGTGACCGCCGTACGCGGCGCGCCGCCGCCGGGCGTCACGCGCGCCGACCTCGTCAATCGCGGCCTAACCGGCGCTGCGGCTCCCGGCGACCGACAGCGCCTGACCGCCGCCATCGCCCAGGCGCATCGCGAAGGCTCGGCCAGCCTGACCTTCAATCCCGCGTTGGGCGTCGAGCGCGTGGTGGCTCTGGACATGCACCGCGTGGCGCCGAACCAACTGGTCGGCGTGCTGCGCGACATCACGGTGGAGCGTAATCGCGAACATGCGCTCGATCAGGCGCGCGTCGACGCCGAGGCGCTCGCCGCCGGCCGCGCGCGGTTCCTGGCCAATATGAGCCATGAGCTGCGGACGCCGCTGAACGCGATCATGGGCTTTTCCGACATCATGCGGGCGCGGATGTTTGGTCCCTTGAGCGACCGCTACGCCGAGTACGCCGAGCTGATCCACGAGAGCGGCGGGCACCTGCTGGACCTGATCAACGACGTGCTCGACATGTCCAAGATCGAGGCCGAGCGGTTCGAACTGCAGCGCGGCGTGTTCGATGCCCGCGAAGCGGTGCAGGCGGCCATGCGGCTGCTACGCGTGCAATCCGACACCGCCGGCGTGCAGCTGCGCGGTGTCCTTCCGCCCGCCGAACTTGAGGTCGACGCTGACCGCCGCGCGTTGAAGCAGATCGTGCTGAACCTTGTTTCCAACGCGCTGAAGTTCACGCCGCGCGGCGGTCAGGTGACGGTCACGGCGCATGGCTATGACGGCGTGCTCGAGATCGTGGTCGCCGACACGGGCGTTGGGATCAGCCCTGAGGACCTGGAGCGCCTGGGTCGCCCCTACGAGCAGGCCGGCGGCGCCGAGCAGCGCGCGCGCGGCACGGGGCTTGGCCTGTCGCTGGTCCGCGCCTTCGCCAAGCTGCATGGCGGCGAGATGATGATCGAAAGCCGTCTTGGCGCGGGGACGACCGTGTCGGTGCGACTTCCGGTGCTGCTGGCGCCGATGGTCGCTGCGACGACGCCGGTCGAAGCGACGGAGGCCCCGTCAGAGCCGGCGCCGCTGGTCGAGGCCCCGCCGTCGGCCAGTTTCGGCGACAACGTCATCGCTTTCTCGCCGCGCTGAAACCCTCGTCGCGCCTAGCGCAGGAAGGCTCGCCCGGCGGCGAAGTCTCCCACCTCGATATAGGCCTTGCGCGTGGTCTCCTCGCCGCGGCCGGCGAAGGCGAACTCCACCGTGACGGCTTCCCGCGGATCAAGCTGCGACATGGCCTCTGCGACCGCGTCCGGGAACCGGAACGCCAGGCCGGTCTTGGCGCCCGTGGGCAGCAGGGTGAGCGGCGCCTCCTCGCGCCGCTCGGCCGTGAACACCAGGCTGGCGTTGCGGGGCGGGATCTTCCCCGAAAGGTTCTTGCCAGACCGCGCGTCGAGATAGGGCCCGAGCGTGCGCTTGGTGTCGCGAAGGATGATCCGCGCCACGTAGGGACGCTGGCCGTTCTCGAAGGTGGATACGGCCAGGACGGCCTTGGCGCGGCCCGCCAGTCCGAACATCAGGCGATCGGCGCCGAAGCTTGAGGGCTGCGACAGGCGCCAGACCGGAATGGTGGCCGACACCGACCGCTCGGCCTTCCAGGACGAGACATCGCCCGGATAGGTCATGCTCAGTAGCTGGGAGTAGCCCTCGAAGGCCTTGCGCACGCGCGAGGCGGCCAGGGTCAAGTCCTTGGAGTTGCAGCCCGCGCCGGCGGCCTTGGCGCGCGCGCGCTGTTCCAGGGCGGTGACCTGTTGCTGGCTGGCGCCCGATCGCAGGGTCGCGCCGCGGGCCTGAGCCCGAGAGGCGTCCAGAGCGGCCGAAATGGTGGGGGAGAAGAGGTGGCAACGATCGTCGGCGGCCACCATCAGGGTTCGCTCGTAGAGCTGGTCGGCGGCGTTGGCGAGCAGCGCCGTGGGCGTGGCGAAGGCCGTCAGCCCGATCACCGCTCCGAGCCACCGCGTCCCGCGGCCGTTCCGGCGCGAGAGAGGCGAGCGCTGAAGAAGAGAGCCGATGCAGGCGGCCATTGTGTGTCACGCTCCTGAGGGCTCGCTCGCCAAAAAGGCGGGCGTCGGGCGGTCATTTGCCCGTATGCTTCGAGACTTGGTGGGGCCAGCTGTAGGTCCCTTGGGTTGCGGTTCGGTTAGCGATGCTTCTTTCGACGGATATCTGGGTCGCGGCGCTGATCCGCCGCGCCGAACTGGGCGGGGCCTTCGCCACCGTCGGGCGCAAGGGCGACGCGCGGGCCGGCGCGGTGCTGGTCAAGGTGGTCGACCGCCGCGAAGGGACCGCGCGGCTGTTCAGCGAGGCGACGCGCGGCGACGGCGAGCGCTTCTGGATGCAGCCCGTCCGCTCGTCCTTCGAGCCGGATCTGGACGCCTACATCGAGCGCGCCGCGCGCATCGATCCGGATGTCTGGGTGGTGGAGATCGAGGATCGCGACGGCCGCCATTTTCTGACCGAGCCGGTCGAAATCTGAACCCTGGACCGCTGGAGGTGGAGGGGGCGGGGCAACGTTAACCTTGCTCCTAAACCGGAGCGAAAGCGTGGGTCGGGTAAGGTGAAGGCGTTCCAGATTTCACCCAACGGTTCCCGAAGTTCACGCCATGCTTTTCCTCATGAACGATGTGGTCTTGAGCTTGGATCCGGCTGAGCTGACGCCGCCGGTGACGCGCGACCGCTTTGCCAAGCTCTCGCTGAGCTACGTCGGGGAGCTGGGCAAGGAGCTGTTTTCGGAAGAACCCTTGTTGCACCGCAAGGACCCTGAACGGGCCGTGCGCCTGGCCGCCCTGATCATGACCAAGGCCCCGGAGATCAATGCGGCGCTGTTCATTGCGCCGGGGCGGGGGTGCCGCGTCGCCGACGTGCAGGTGCGGTACGTCCAGCTGGGGGTCGAGGTCATGGCCACCCTGATGGAGCGGCAAAACAGCGGTGCGTTGACCAATGTCGAGGCCGACCGTCAGGTCTGGCGTCGTCTGGCCGCCTAAAGGCGCGGATCGCGTCCCGCCCTGTAGGCGCTTTACGCCCCAGATCGGACGAAGCGCTCTAGACGAACGTCATCATCCAGCTGAGCACCAGCGCCGAGGCCGCCAGACCCGCGAGGGTCAGGCCGAAGCACAGCGCGCTGCCGACGGGATGTTGGCGGGTGGGACTATCGCGATGGTCAAGCAGGGCCATAGTTCGATTTCCTCCAAACGTCCGGCGATCTGACGCCGCCGGTGCGTATGGGGTGGAGCATGACTCCAAACCCATTATTCGAATAGAGGTGTTTTTGACGCGGCGTCGCCGGCGATGGCGGACGGAGGGCTTGCCAGGGAGCGCAGGTGTCGCCTAGCCTCAATTCCGGGTTGTGGTTCGGGGCTTTGTAACGTCAATGTTTTCTCGCGCGATGCTGGGCGTAGTCTTGAGCTTGGCGATGCTGGGCGGCGCCAGCGCCGCACGCGCTGAATGGCGGAAGGCCGAGAGCGCCCACTTCGTGGTCTACAGCGACGGCGGCGAAGACGGTCTGCGCGCGTTCACGGCCAAGCTCGAGGACTTCGACGCGCTGCTGCGCCTGTTCCACGGTCGGGCCGCCGACCAGGACGACGCCGCGCGGAAGCTCGATGTCTATCTGGTGCGAAGCGCCGATCAGCTCCGTCGCGCCTTTCCCGACGCGGTGTCGGCGGCGGGGGTCTATAGCGCTGGCCCTGCTGATATCTTCGCGGTCGCGATCCGCAAGAACCAGGGCCTCGCCGACGACGCCGTACTGCATGAATACGTCCACCATTTCATGCTGCAGCACTATCCGGGCGCCTATCCCGCCTGGCTCATCGAGGGCTACGCCGAGTACTTCATGACCGCAGACTTCCAGGACAAGAAGATCCTGGTCGGGGCGCCGAACGGCGCGCGGGTCTCGAACCTGCTCAATGGCTTTTGGGTGTCCTCAAGCGACCTTCTCACCAAGCGTCCGCGCGCGCTAAGCCCCCAGCAGAGCGCGCTCTATTACGGACAAGCTTGGCTGCTGACCCACTACATGTTGTCGGATCCGGAGCGAAAGCGGCGGTTGTCGGCCTTTGTCGCCGCCACGGCGCGCGGCGAGGATGCGCTCGAGGCTTGGCCCAAGGCCACAGGCGTGGCGGTGGACGATCTGGAGCGGGTGATGCGGGTCTATCTGCGGACCGGCATTCTCACCAAAACCCTGGTCCGCGACCTGCCGCCTGAGTCCCCGATGGTCGTCACGACCCTGCCGCCGTCTGCGGGCGATTTGCTCTTGGAGGCCCAGTTGGCCAAGCGGGGCCCGCCTAAGGCGTTGGGAGAGCGCCTGCTGAAGACCGTGCGCGCTGACGCGGCCAAGTATCCTGGCGACCGATTGGCCACGCTGACCCTGGCGAAGGTCGAGGCCGATCATGGCGACCGCGCGAACGCCGACAAACTGCTGGCCGATTGGATCGCCGCCCATCCCGAGGACGGTGAAGCCCTGCGACTTGCGGGCGAAAGCCGCCTGGACGCGGCCAGGGCGCTCAAGGACAAGCCCGCCGAAGCCAAGGCGCTGATCGCCGAGGCGGCCCGGTACTTTGGACGCGCCAACAAGGCGCAGCCCGACACCTATCAGACGCTCTACAACTTCGCGAAGACGCGTATCGATGAGCCCGGCTTTCCCAGCGAGAACACTCTGAATGTCCTGGAACTGACGGTCCAACTCGCGCCGCAGGTGTCCGAGATCCGCATGATGGCGGGGAAGGCGCTCGCCGCGCGCGGCCGCTATCTCGATGCTTATCGTGTCTTGGAGCCTGTCGCGAACAACCCGCACGGAGGCCCCATCAGCGAGGCGGCCGCGGATTTGCTCAAGTCTATCCGTGAAAAGATCGCTGCTGTTCCAGGCTAGTTCTGTTTCGGCGTTGGCCTGAGGTAAGGCGCACTGTATTTATCGCGATCTCATAAATCTCGATGATTGCTGTTGATTTTGCCAGATCGGTTGCTTCACGGTGAGTAGTTGTTTTCAAGCGGGTATTTTTGTTGAATTCAACCTGAGCGCGAGACTCGAAAGCTTCACGGAACCAACATGGATGCGTCGCCGCACTGACAAGGGCGGTCGCTAACCCCGGCGGGACCTAAGACCAAGGATCCGTCATGAAACTTCTGTCCACCGCCGCCTGGAGCGTGCTCGCCCTGGCGATCGCCAGCCAAGCTCAAGCCCAACAGACGCCCGCCCAGACGGTCGCGACCGAAGTCGAGACGGTGGTGGTGACCGGCACGCGCCGCGTTGATCGCACGGCCTTCGAGTCGGCCGCGCCGATCGATGTGGTTAGCCAAGAGTCGCTCAAGAGCATCGTCTCCGACGAGATCATGAACAAGCTGGCGGCGACGACGCCGTCGTTCAACGTCCAGCGTCTGCCGGCCGCCGATGGCCAGGCCTTTGTGCGCCCGGCCACGCTGCGCGGCCTCTCGCCTGACCAGACGCTGGTTCTGGTCAACGGCAAGCGCCGTCACCGCTCGGCGGTCCTTGGCGGTCGCGGGCAGCAGGGCGTGGACTTAGCCTCGATCGGGACCAGCGGTCTGGAGCGTATCGAAGTGCTGCGCGACGGCGCCTCGGCCCAGTACGGCTCGGACGCCATCGCCGGGGTGATCAACATCATCCTGTCTACCAAGACCGGCTTCGAGGGCTACGGCCAATACGGTCGCTACTATGCCGGCGACGGCGACAAGACCGAGATCGGCGCGCGCTACGGCTTCGCGCTCGGTCAGGGCGGCAGCCTTGTCGCCGCGCTGGACTACGCCAAGGCCGAGGCCACCTCGCGCACCCGCCAGCGCCCGGACGCGATCGCCTTCCAGGCCGCCAACCCGAACATCAAGGTGCCCAACCCCGTCCAGCGCTGGGGCCAGCCGGACCGCGAAGTGTGGCGCGGCTCGCTGAACCTGGTCCTGCCGATCAATGACGCGATCGAGGCCTACGGTTTCGCGACCTACAGCGACATGACCGGCGTCACCGACTTCAACTGGCGCAATCCGTCGACCGACAGCTCGTATCGCACCTCGACGGTGTTTCCGGGCTGGTCGCTCAGCCAGCTCTATCCGGCGGGGTTCTCGCCGCAGTTTGGCCAGGACGAGACCAACCGTTCTCTGAACGGCGGTCTGCGCGGCGACGCCATGGGCTGGTCTTGGGACCTCTCGGCCGGCTGGGGCCAGGACCGGGTCGATTACGTCCTGAGCAACAGCATCAACGCCTCGTTCGGGCCGCAGTCGCCGACGCGCTTCGACGACGGCGCCCTGATCCAGAAGGAAACCACCCTGAACCTGGACGCCTCGCGTCCGCTGGCCTGGTCGTTCCTGGCCAAGCCGGCCAACCTCGCCCTGGGCCTGGAAGCCCGCGAGGAGACCTATGAGATCAAGGCCGGCGAGCGCTTCTCGTGGGACGTGGGTCCCGGTGCGGCGACGGGCCTGCCCAGCGGCTCGAACGGCTTCCCCGGCTACGCCCCCAGCCAGGCCGGCGCGTGGGACCAAACCAGCTACGCAGGCTATGTCGACCTGGAGCTGCCGCTGACCGATCGGTTCGATGTGAACCTGGCGATCCGCCACGAAGACTTCTCGGAATTTGGCCAGACCACCGACGGCAAGCTCGCCGCGCGTTTTGAAGTCACGCCGAACTTCGCTCTGCGCGGCGCGGTCTCGAGCGGCTTCCGGGCTCCGACCGCCGGCCAGATCAACAACACCCGCACCTCGCAGGGCCTGAACACCACCACTCTACAACTCTTCACCGCCGGGCGGCTGTCGCCGGTCAATCCGATCGCCGTGGCCCTGGGCGGCAAGCCGTTGGAGCCCGAAGAATCGCAGAACCTGTCGCTGGGCGCGGTGTTCCGTCAGGGCGGCTTCACCGCCTCGGTGGACTACTACCGCATCGAGGTCGACAACCGCTTTGCGGTCTCGCCGAACTTCACCGTGACGCCGGCCCTACGCGCCCAGTTGGTGGCGGCCGGCGTGCCCGGCGCCGACAGCCTGACGACGGTCAGCTACTTCACCAACTCGTTCGACACCCGCACCCAGGGCGTCGACGTCGTCGGCGCCTGGCGCGGGGCCCTGTGGGGTGGCCGGGCCGGTCTGACCGCCGCCTGGAACTGGAACGACACCAAGGTCACGCGCTCCAAGCTGACCGAGGTCTCGCGTCTGGCCAAGATCAACCTGGAAGACGGCTTGCCGCAGAACGCCGCCAACGTGTCGTTCGACTATGCGCGCGGCGTGTTCAGCGGCCTGATCCGGGCCCGTTGGTCGGGCGAGTGGACCGACGCCCAGGCCAACGGCGCGGCCGATCTGATCCAGACCTTTGCGGGCAAGACCCTGATCGACCTGTCGGTCAGCGCCCAGGTGACTTCGGCGATCAAGCTGACGGTCGGGGCCGAGAACCTGTTCGACACCTATCCGGACGAGGCGACCTTCCAGGCCTCGCGCGGCCTGATCTATTCGCGCAACGCCCCCTACGACACCGACGGCGGGCTCTGGTACGCGCGCCTGGCGGCGAAGTTCTAGGCTCTGCGCGACCGCAAAGGTTGTGCGGCCGGGCGCGATCGTGCCAGATCGCGTCCGGGGTCGAGCAAGTGAGCGCATGATGTTTGCAGGGGTGCCGCGGCGAGGTGTTTTTCTAGGCGTCGCAGCGCCGCTGCTTGCTGGGGCAAGGCCCGCCTGGGCCCAGCCGGGCGGCTCCTGGTTGCGGGTCACGACACCGTCCTTCGATATCCGCGGCCGGGTTGACGCCAAGACGCTGCTGCGCCTGGCGCGCGAGGTCGAGGATTTCGATCGGCTGCTGCGATCCTTGCATGATGTGAGCGGTCAGGCGCCCGCGCGACCGCTGCCGCTCTACATCACGCCCAGCGAGTCGGACGTGCGCCGCGTGCGTCCGAATGGGCCCCGCGTTACGGGCTTCTATAGCGCCGGCGTCGGCGACGTCTTCGCGATCCTGAGCATTGACGGCGGCGAGGATCGTGGCCGCGCGGTGCTGTTCCACGAGTACACCCATCACTTCATGCTGCAAAACGCACCGGCGGCCTATCCGGCGTGGCTGGTCGAGGGCTATGCGGACTACTTCGCGCCGACCCGCTTTACGCCCGACGCGGTTGAGGTGGGAGTCACAAGCCATCGCATCGCGTGGCTGCGGGGCGCGGTGTGGTCGCCCTTCCAGGATATCCTTGGCCGCCGGGCGCTGACCGGCAAGCAGCAGGATATCGCGGCCTTCTACGCCCAATCGTGGCTGCTGACCCACTACATGATGTCGGACCCCGCGCGTCTTGCCCGGCTGATCCGCTATGCCAGCGCCGTGGCCACCGGCGGCGACCCCGTAGCGTTGATGCCGGAAGCGGCTGGGGTTCCGCTGGCCGAGTTGGAGCGTGTGCTCAAGCGCTACATGCAGGCTCTGCCGGGCCGCAGGCTGCCGCGTCCGGCCAACGCTTCGACCCGCGATCTTGCGATTACGCGTCTGCCGCCCTCCGCCGATGCGCTGATCCTTGAGAACCAGCGGCTCAAGATGGGCGTGCCGGCCTCCGAACGCGCGGCTTTGCTGGCGCAGATCCGCGACCGCGCGGCGCGCTTCCCCGGCGATCGCCTGGCCGAGCTGACTCTGGCGCGCGCCGAGAACGACTATGGCGACCGCACCAAGGCCCAGGCCCTCTTGCGCGGCCGGATCGCCGCCGATCCCACCGACGTCGAGGCGCTGCAGCTTCTGGGCTGGTCGTGCATGCTGCAGGCGAGGGCGGAGCCCGCCGCTGCGGCGCGCTGGCTGGGCGAGGCGCGCGAGCATCTGGCGGCCGCCTTCAAGCTCGATCCCGACAACCCGCTGGTGCTTTACGACTACGCCCTGACCCGGCGCGGCGAGCTGTCATATCCCAGCGACAACATCCTCAACGTCCTGCTGAAGGCGCAGGCCATCGCGCCCCAGGTCTCGGCGTTCCGGCTGGGCGCGGTCGACGGCCTGGTGCGGCGCGACCGGTTCGACGAGGCCGCCGTCCTCTTGCAACCACTGTTCAACAATCCGCATGCCAGCCCCGAGCAGGTCCAGGCCTGGCGCAAGCAGTTCGATGACGTCGTCGCGCGTCGCAAACCGGCCGCGACGTCCGGCGGAGGTGACAAGGACGCTTCGGACGGGTAGGTCCCCGCCCATGAGCACTTCCCCCGCCGCTGAAGCCGCCCGTCGGCGCACCTTCGCCATCATCAGCCACCCCGACGCCGGCAAGACGACCCTGACGGAGAACATCCTGCTGGCCGGCGGGGCGATCCGGGCCGCCGGCGCCGTGCGTGCGCGCGGCGAGAACCGTCGCACCCGGTCGGACTGGATGAAGATCGAGCGCGAGCGCGGGATCTCGGTCAGCGCCTCGGTGATGACGTTCGACCACGACGGCAAGATGTTCAACCTGTTGGACACGCCGGGCCACGAGGACTTCTCGGAAGACACCTACCGCACCCTCACCGCCGCCGATGCGGCGATCATGGTGCTGGACGCCGCCAAGGGCATCGAGCCCCAGACCCTGAAGCTGTTCGAGGTCTGCCGCCTGCGCGACATCCCGATCATCACCTTCATCAACAAGATGGACCGTGAGGCCCAGGACCCGATCGAGCTGCTGGACGAAATCGCCTCCAAGCTGGCGCTGGATCCCGCGCCGCTCTACTGGCCGGCGGGGTCGGGCGGTCGCTTCAAGGGCATGCTGGACATGCGCGAGGGGATCTTCATCCCCTACGCCAAGCGCACCGGCGGTTCGGGCGACGACGAGGGCCACCCCGAGCCGGTCGCCTTTGACGGCAATTCGATCAACCAGTTCCTGGAAGACGCCGAGAAGGCCGAGCTTGAAGAGCAGGCCGAGCTGGTCGGCGGCGGCTACCCGGCGTTCGAGGTCCAGTCGTTCCTGGAAGGCCACATGACGCCGGTGTTCTTCGGCTCGGCCCTGCGCCACTTCGGCGTCAAGGAGCTCTTGGCCGGCATCGGCGCCTACGCCCCGTCGCCCAAGGCCATGAAGGCCGAAAAGGGTGGTGAGCCGACCAGCGTCGAGCCCGGCGACAAGGAGGTCTCGGGCTTTGTGTTCAAGGTCCAGGCGAACATGGACCCCAATCACCGCGACCGTATCGCCATGCTGCGCCTGACCAGCGGCCGCTTCACGCGCGGCATGAAGCTGAAGGCCCAGAACACCGGCAAGGCCATGAGCGTCAATGCGCCGATCATGTTCTTCGCCTCCGACCGCGAACTGGCCGAGGACGCCTTCGCCGGCGACGTGATCGGCATTCCGAACCACGGCGTGCTGCGGGTGGGCGACAGCCTGTCCGAGAGCGGCACGCTGCGCTTCGCCGGCCTGCCCAACTTCGCCCCGGAAATCCTGCGCCGCGTGCGCGTCAAGGATCCGCTGAAGGCCAAGCACCTGAAGAAGGCGCTGGAAGGCCTGGCCGAAGAGGGCGTCACCCAGCTGTTCCGTCCGATGATCGGCAGCGACTTCATTGTCGGGGCCGTCGGCCAGCTGCAGTTCGAAGTCATGGCCGACCGTCTGTCCAACGAGTACCAGCTGGACGTGATCTTCGAGAACAGCCCGTTCGCCGAGGCCCGCTGGCTGGTGGGCGAGCGCGCCGCCGTCGAGGACTTCGTCGACAAGCACAAGTCGGCCATGGGCCAGGACATCGACGAGGCGCCGGTGTTCCTTGGCAAGAGCGCCTGGGAGATCGGCTACGTCGCCGACAAGTATCCGAAAGTGCGGTTCGAACGGACCAAGGAACGGGCGTAGGACCGTCAGTTCTAGAGCATTTTTCGAGCGAAGTGGTTCCGGTTCGCGTGAAGAAAAATGCGCCAAAACAAAAGATTAGAGCTCACGGCCTGACGCAGTCAGGTCGTGAAATACTCTAGACCTCGAGCGCCTCGCGTACGGCGGGCTGGCGCGCGCGGCTGACGGGCAGGGGCGCGCCCTCGCTCAGATGCAGCCGCCAGCGATCGCCGTCGCGCTCCAGCCGCTGCACGTGGGCCAGGTTGGCGATCACCGAGCGGTGGACACGCATGAAGTTCGCGGGCAGCTGGCTGGACAGGGCGTCGAGGCGCGCGGCGTGCAGCAGGCTGCGGCCGCCGACCAGCCGCAGCTCAACATAGTCGTCGGCGCCCACCACGGCGAGGATGTCCTGGATCGGCGCCAGCTCGACGCCGCGCGCCGAGGCGATCGTCAGGCGGTCAGGGCGGCTGACGGCCTGGGTCAGGGCGGCCTCGCGACCACGGTCCTCGCGGCCCATCCGCACCACCTCGACCATCAGCAGCGGCAGGATCAGGCTGGCGGCGAGCAGGAAATAGGAGAAGTCGGCCAGCCATTGCGGAAAGCCCAGGGCTACGATCAGGAATAGCGCCAGATAAGAGAGGGTTGGCCAGGCGCCGGGAGCCTTTCGGCGCACACCCGCCACGGCCGAGGGAACCGCCAACGCGACCCCGAGCATCAGCGCCCAGGCGGTCTTGTAGTCGAAGCCCGGCAGCAGGACCGTGGCGCCGATCACCGCCAAGGCCAGGCCGAGCATTGGGTGGCGCGCCCGGGGCATGAACCGGCTGGTCACATAGATCACCAAGAGGATCGCAAAGGCGGCCGAGAGCGCCCAGATCGCGCTCATCCGCCACGCGTGAAGGGGATAGGGGTAGTTGAACAGTGTTCGCAGACTTTCGACGATGGCCTGCAGGGCCGCGACCCCGGCCATGCCGGCCAGCACCAGGCTGGATCCCGTCCGTCTGAGGGCATGGATGACGCCAAAGCCGAACGCCGCCGCCAGCAGCGCGCCGGCCGCCACGAAGGTCACCGCCAGCAGCGCGGTGCGCTGGGGATAGGGCGAGGGCAAGACGGCGATGGCGGTCATGGGGCCGGCGAAGCGTAGGCCGCCATGGAAGGACGACAGGCGCAGCACCAGGGTGTTGTCGCCGGGGCGCCAGGCCGCCTCCCGGATCGGAAACACCGCCTCATACCGCCCCGGGACCTCGTCCCGCGCGGAACCGCCGGGCGCTCCGTTGGCGCCCAGCCGATCGCCGTTGAGCCAGACTTCAGACGAGGCGACGCCGGCCACGTACAGGGCGCGGGGCCGAGGATCGCTGGGCGGCGCGAGGGTTGTCCGGATCCAGAGCTCGCGACCCTGAGGATCGACGAGGCCCTTGATGGGGCGGCAGTCGCGCAACACCGGACCGGCGGTGGCGACTGCGCCGCTGCAGGCCTCCCAAGTCAGGTCCTGGGCGCGCCCCAGACTGGAAAGGCCGCTGAGAAGGACAGTGAGGATCAAGATGCGCCACATGGCGTCACCTTAGGGCGCCGTTCGCCGAGACGCGCCACCGTTCACCGATGACGGGCCGCCATTGACCGAAACGGCGTGGCAAGCAGCGCGCTGAGCGGCTCTCCTTCCGCCATGACCCATGCATCGCTCAATCGCCGCACCCTCCTTGCCGCCGCCAGTCTGGCCTTTCCTGGCCTGGCCCTCGCGCAGACCGCCGCAACGCCCCCTCAGGCCCGCTCCCGGAAGATCCGGCTGAGCTACGTGCGGTTCGCCTCGACGGCGGCCAAGCCGGGCCCGCCGATCGTCTATCTCGCCGGCGACCCTGGCGGCACGGCGACCCGCGCGCTGGCCGGACCGCGCTTTCCGATCATGATGGCCCTGCGCGACGTGGCCGACGTCATCGCCTTCGACCAGCGCGGCACGGGTCTATCCAACCACATCCCCGAGCGGCCGCTCTCGTCGCGGCCCTTGCCGGACTTCACGGAGGCGGGTCTGACCGCCTATTTCCGCGAGGACTTCAAGAGCGCCTGGGCCGACTGGACGAAGGCCGGCGTGGCCATGACCGGCTACAACACCGAACAGAACGCCGACGACATCGACGACCTGAGGCGTCACCTGGGGGCGGAGCAGGTGTCTCTCTGGGGCATCAGCTACGGCACGCACCTGGCGCTGACCCTGCTCAAGCGCCACGGCGACCGGGTCAGCCGCGTGGCCCTGGCCAGCCTTGAGGGGCTGGACCAGACGGTGAAGCGCCCGGCGGCGGTCGACGCGCTGTTGCAGCAGGTCGACGGTCTGCTGGCCGCCGATCCCGCCGTGCGCGCGGCGATCCCCGACCTGCCGGCCCTGATGCGGCGGGTGCACGCCAAGATGGAGGCCGCGCCCGTCAAGATGCCCGCCAGGCTGAACGGAGCGCCCGTCGAGCTGAAGATCGGCGGCTTCGCCATCCAGCTGATGACCGGCGGCCTGATCGCCAATCCGCAGACCCTGGTCCTGCTGCCGGGGCTGTATCTGGCGCTCGACGCCGGCCGGTACGAGGTTCTGGCGCCGTTCATGGGCGAGTTCGCTAACATTCCCGGCATCGCCGGCATGCCCGAGGCCACGGATCTGGCGTCTGGGATCTCACCCGCCCGCCTCGCCCTGGTGCGCCGCGAGGCCAAGACCGCCGTGCTGGGCGAGGCCCTGAACTTCCCGATGCCGCAACTGCTGGGCGTGGTTCCGGAGGCCGACCTGGGCGAGACCTTCCGCGCGTCCTTCCGCATCGACCATCCGGCCCTGCTGATCGCTGGCACGCTGGACGGCCGCACGCCGGTGTCCGAGCAGGACGAGGTGGCGGCGCAGTTCACGCGCAAGGCCCGGGTGACCGTTGAAAACGCCGGCCACAATGTCTTTGAGGCCCATCCGGACGTGCAAGGGTTGTTGGTGCGGTTCTTCCGCGGCGAGGCCGTGGCCGACACCCGGCTGAGCCTGCCGCCGCCGAAGTTCCATCTGGGGTGATCGGGAAAGGCCGCGCCTCAGCGCTTTTACGGACCCTGGAGTTAGGGCGCTGCAAAGCCGACGTTCTGGTTGGCTGTGGTGGGTGGTTAACGGGCCAAATCCCCCCCCCAGGGGGGGAGGTGTCGGCGAAGCCGACGGAGGGGGAAGAAGCTGGCTCGGCAGCACTTCCCCCTCCGGCCTTCGGCCTCCTCCCCCTCTGGGGGGAGGATTTTCCGAATATCCGCCACGCTCCGCTGGACAATCAGCGCCTACAGCGCGGTGTAACCGTCGAGCTGGGCGAGCTGAACGTGATCGGCCTCTGCGAGAGGCGGGCCGTCCATCACCGCCTTGAAGGCCGTCTTGAACGCCGCCATCTCATCGGGCGTGCCCACCGAGACGCGTACGGCGTTCGGCCAGATTGGCCAGGTGCGGCCGATCAGGACGTTCCTGGCCTTCATGGCCGCCATCACGCTCCGGCCGTTGCGGCCGGTGTCGATCATGAAGCAGTTGGTCTGCGGATCGCCGATGACCTTGTAGCCATTGGACTTCAGCCAGGCGATCGTGTCGCGCCGCGTGTCGCCGATGATCTTGCGCCGCTCGGGGATCAGGTTCGGATCCTCCAGCGAGGCGCGGGCGGCGGCCGAGCCGGTGATCGGCATGGCGTTCTGGCCAAACGGCTTGAGCTTGGCCAACAGGTCCGGACGCCCCGCCGCGAAGCCGCAACGGATGCCGGCCATGCCGTAGATCTTCGAGAAGGTCCGCAGCACGATCAGGTCCTTGCCCTGGGCGACCAGGTCCAGGGTGTCGGGCTCGTCGGTCAGGTGGATATAGGCCTCGTCGACCAGCAGGATCGAGCCCGCCGGCTTGTTCTCCAGCGCCCAGACGATGTCTTGCTTGGTCGTGAGCGTGCCGGTCGGATTGTTGGGATTGCAGATATAGATCACCCCGGCCTGGGCGTCGGCGGCGACCATCACCTTGACGTCGTGGGCATAGTCTTTGGTCAGCGGCGTCTTGATGATCTTGGCCTGGCTGGTCCGGGCCGCGAACATGCCGGCCTCATAGGACGGATCGGCGGTGACGAAGCTCTTGGTGGGCGAGGTGAAGGCCAGCACGCTGTAGTGCAGGGGCTCGGACGAGCCGGCGTAGACCGCGATGAACTCCGGCTTCAGGCCGCTCTGCGCCGCGATGGTCTTGGTCAAGCGTTCGGTTTCGCCGGTCATGTCATAGCGTCCGCCCAGCGGCGCCACGCGGGCGATGGCGTCACAGGCCGCCTTGCTGGGGCCGAGCGGGTTTTCGTTGGCGTTGATCAGCACCATGCTGGAGGGCGGCGCGGTGGGGCCCTGACCGTGCAGCGCCATCCCCGAGGGCGGAGCAGCGGTCTGGGCCGCGTGCGCGAGGCTGGCCTCGGTCATGATCGGGGCGGCCGTAGCCAGGAAGGCGGCGCTGCGCAGGAAGGCGCGGCGCCCCAGAGCGCGCTTGTCGGACGTTTCGTTGGCCATGGTCGTTCTGCCCCTGCAATTCGAGGAGGCTAGGACGCGCCTGGGCTGCGGGCCGCGCAAGGGTCTCACAGTTGCGAAAGCGCGCGGCGCCCAAGGCGAAGGCAGGCATAGGCTCTGGCGGCTACGATCGGCGCGAATTCAAAGCGCCGCTGTCCGCCGATCCTGGTTCGACGGCGAGCGGGCGCGAGCCTAAGCCGGGAACTTCATCAGGTTGGGCTTGGGGATGGCGGCCTTGAAGCTGCCGCGCGACTTGGCCGTATCCAGCCCAAACTCGGCCCAGGCCACGAGGAAGCCGCTGGCCGGCAGGCTGGGCGAGGAGGGCGCGAGTTCCAATGTGGGACGTGCGGCGACGGCGGCGCGCGCCTGGGCCCACACCTCGGGTTCGGCGGTCGCATAGTCGCCGTCAGCAGCGACCAGTTGGCCGGCCAACTCCGGGTCGAGGAACCGTAGGGTCACCGTCGTTTCAGACGGCAGATCGGCGAGGCTCTCCAGGGCCTCGGTCAGGGCGGTCAGGCTCATCCTGGCCGCGCTGGTGCGTCGCTCGCCGCCGGCCGCGCCCTTGATCGCCGCAGCGCCCGTCTCGCCGTCCATCTTCCGGACATAGGCCCATCCGCCATAGCCCGGGTCGGGGCGGCAGAGGCTGGCGATCCAAACAGTGACGGCGGCCATGTCGGGCTCCGGAATCGACGGTTCTGAGCGCTTTCTAGCCTGCTTTGGGTTCCGGAGGGGAGGGTGGATGCGAACGAAAGGTAAACCCAGGCTTAAAACTTAGGGTTAACGTCATTTTTAGTTCGATGAACGAAGTTCTAAGATTTGAAGCGGCGGGGACCGTGCCGTCGTATTCGCCAAAGCAAGAAGTGTGCCAATTCAATACGCTGTCAACCATAATGGTTGAAATTTCAGCGATAGTGTAAAAACAAAGAAAATATTTATGGTTAACGCGCCGTAAACACTTCTTAACCACTTGTTAAATTCCGCTGGCTCCGGTTTTGCTGCTCAGGCGTTGAACCTGCTCCGGGCTGTCCCGGGGTGGGACGATCCGTAAGCGGAGTGCGCGTGGCGATGTTCGAGTTCGGACGAGATCTGAAGCGGTTGTTCGGCGTTGACGCCGAGGGCGGCTTCAAGGGGGCGTGGCGCGAGGGGCTGACCGGCGGGGACACGTCCTTGCTGGAACTGCTGGATGTGCGGCTCCTGGCCAATGAAGCGCGATCGGCTGACGTCGTCGCCGGGCGCATCGGCGCCAAGGATCGTGGGGCGCGGCTGCTGGAAGCCGCCGTTGTCTGGCGCGAGCTGGCTCGCCGAACGGGCGACGCCGCCGCGCTGCGCAAGGGCGCCGCCCAGGCTGAGGCCGCCGTGAAGCTTTTTGAGACCGAGCGCCGGCAAGATGCTCTCGCCGCCGCCCGCTGCGAGCAGGCTGTGCTGGCGGTGCTGGGCGCGGATCTCTTCGGCGACGAGGGGTTGGTCGCTGCGGCGTCTGCGACCCTGGCCCGCACTCCCGCTCACCAGCGCACCGCCCAGTGCGGCGCGCTGGCCGCCGGCCTGGAAGGCCGCGCGGCGCTTTCCGAGAACGATCTGGATCGCGCCCTGGCGGCGGTCCGCGCCTTCGACGGGCCGCTCCGCGCTCTCGCGGTCGTCAAGCGCGCCAAGGGCGGCCCCGCGCGTCTGCTGCTGGCCGAGCAACGCGCGGCGCGGATCGAGCTGATCCTGTCGTGCGCCGAACGTCTGAAGGATCGCGGCCTGGCCGAACAAGCGGCCGCCGAGGCCAAGACCGCCGCTGCGGCCCTGGACCCGGATTTCGAGCCTCTGGCTTGGGCGCGGCTGCAAGGCCTGCGCGGCGCGGCTTTGGTTCAACTGGGCGAGCTGGATGGCGAGATCTCTCGTATCGCCGATGGTGTCGAAGCGTTGACCGAAGCCGTCGAAGCGGTTCCCGCTGATCACAGCCCGATGGACTGGGCCCGCGCCCAGGCTGGGCTGGGCGCGGCGCTGCAAGCGATGGGCGAGGCCTCGACCAGCGAGCGCGCCTTCGAACAGGCGGTGATGGCCTACGACCGGGCGACCCAGACGCTGAAGACGCAGCCGGCCCTGGCCCTGCGGGCGGTGGTCGCGAACAATCGGGCGCTGTGCCTGGCGCGTTGCGCTGAACTGACCGCCGATCTGGCGGTGCTGGACGCGGCCGAACTGGCCTTCAAGGCCGAGTTGGCCGCCGCGCCGGGCGCGCGCGATCCGGCCAGTTGGGCCGTCGCGCAAATGAACCTCGCCCGCCTCTATGAGGCCCGGGTGGAGATCACCGGGCGGGATGACGGTCGTCTGGCCCGGGCCGGCGCCGCCCTGGCCTGCGCCTTCGACGTCTTCTCGGAACTTGGCCTGCGCTCGCTGACCGACCTGGCGGCACAGGGCCTGCAACGTCTCAAGCAGGCCCAGGCCGTCTGATCCGAAACGGAACACCAGGCGGCGAAAGGCCCGCCGATAAAAAGACCAGTACAGGGATGAACACGTGATCGCTTCGCTAGCTCTCGCCGCCGCCGTCTTCGCCGGCGCCCCTCAGGCCCAGGCCCAGGCGGACCTGCTGAAGCCCGTGTCGGAGCCGCGCATCGCGGTCGCCGTGTTGAACTGCCTGGTGAAGAACGACGGCTACCTGACCGCCTGCACCGTCCAGGACGAAACCCCCAACGATCTGGGCGTCGGCCAGGCTGCGCTGTCGATGGTGTCGCAGGTCCAGGTCGACCTGCTGGGCCCCGACGGCAAGAGCCGCGCGGGCTCCTACATCCAGGTGCCGGTGCGTATCCGCATCCGCTAAACGCGCCTTGCCGGCGGTCGAGACACAGCGTCGCGGCCGTCGAGCGGGGGGCTTTGGGTTGCAACCCCTAACGCCCTGTTAACCATATTTCGCCCATCTTGGAGCCTCGATTCCAAGCGGCCCGTTCGGCCGATTCCCACGAGGCTTTTGATGACGGGCGCTGAGGTTCTTGATGTCGGCCGGGACGCGATCTGGCTGACGCTTCAGCTATGCGCGCCCGTGCTGATCGTTGGCCTGATCGTCGGTGTCGCCATTGGTCTGTTCCAGGCTCTGACCCAGATCCAGGAAGCCACGTTGGTCTACGCCCCGAAGATCGTGGCGATCTTCATCTCGCTGCTGATCTTCCTGCCGCTGATGGGCTCGCTGATGAGCGGCTTCATGCGCCAGATCGCCGCCCGCATCGCCGGCATGTAGGAGGCGAGGGGCCCTTGAACGCCTTCGCCACGGCCTTTCAGGTCTATGTCGCCGCTCTCGTCTTCGCACGGGTGGGCGCCATGGTCATGACCATGCCGGGCATTGGCGATCAGTCCGTTCCGGCGCGCATCCGCCTGGCGTTCGCGCTGCTGATGGCGCTGATCCTGGCGCCGCTGGTGCAGAACACGGTCGGGCCCATTCCCAGCACCGTGGGCGGGCTGGCGGGCGCGGTGATCCACGAGATTCTGATCGGCCTGATGATCGGCTCGGTGCTGCGTCTGTTCATGACCTCGCTGACAACCGCCGGCGAAATCATCTCGATGCAGACC
>NCDQ01000019.1:27188-28556 GCA_002280275.1 Caulobacter vibrioides
GGCCACGGACCTGCATCACCTGTTCATCGGCGCTATCGTCAAGTCGTACACGATCTTCCCGTTCACCCGGGCCGTACCGGTCAACGACGCGGCCACCCTGGCGGTGCAGACGGTCGCGCAGTCGTTCACCCTGGGCGTGCAACTGGCCGCGCCGGTGATCGTGTTCTCTTTGGTCTTCAACCTCGCCACGGGCCTGGTGGGGCGGGTCATGCCCGCCTTCCAGATCTTCTTCGTGGCCTCGCCGCTCAGCGTGATCCTGGGCCTGTCTCTGCTGGCGCTGTCGCTGGGCGGCATCGCCATGGTCTGGACGGACCGCTACCGCGAACTCTTGGACATCTTCGTTTAGGGGGCGCGCATGGCGGACGACACAGATCCAGAATCGAAAACAGAAGAACCGTCAGCCAAGAAGCTGTCGGACGCCCGCGCCAAGGGCGATGTCATCAAGTCGGCCGATATCCCGCAGCTAGCGTCGCTGGCCGGGGCGGTGTCGGTGATCCTGCTGGCGGGAGGCTGGCTCACCCGTGATCTGATGGCGGCCCTGACGCCGTTCATCGCTCACGCGGGCACGATCGACCTGACCAGCGGCGGGGCCATGGTGGTGCTGAAGCAGGCCCTGATGGCCGCGCTGCCGCCGTTGGTTCTGGTCATGGTGGTCACAGGCTTCGCCGGCGCGGCGGCCCACATCGCCCAGAGCGGCTTGCTGTTCACGCCCGACAAGATCAAGCCGGACTTCAAAAAGCTCGACCTGATCAAGGGGATGGGCCGCATCTTCGGTCCGGACGGCCTCGTTCAGTTTATGAAGTCGGCGGTGAAGTTCCTTGTCACCGGCGTCATCGCCTATTTCGTGCTCAAGCCGCACGTGGGCGAGGTCCGCAATCTGGTCGGCATGGACCCGGCGGCGATGATCCCCGAGGCGATGAAGCTGTCGCGGAACCTGCTGCTCGCCGTGATCCTGCTGCTCGTGGCCACTTCGGCCTTCGACTACTTCTGGCAGCGGATGCGGTTCATGAAGCGCATGCGGATGACGCTCCAGGAGGTCAAGGACGAGTTCAAGCAGTCCGATGGTGATCCGCACATCAAGGGCAAGCGCCGTCAGATCCAGATGCAGCGCTCGCGTCAGCGGATGATGCAGGCCGTGCCCAAGGCCACCGTCGTGGTCATGAACCCGACCCACTACGCCGTGGCGCTGAAATACGAGCAGGGCGAGACGCCCGCGCCGCTGTGCGTGGCCAAGGGCGTGGACGACCTAGCCTTGAAGATCCGCGCCGTCGCCGAGGAACACGGCGTGCCGGTTCTGGAAGATCCCCCCCTCGCGCGCGCGCTGTACGCCAGCGTCGAAGTGGATGAGGAAATCCCCGTCGAGCACTT
>NCDQ01000319.1 GCA_002280275.1 Caulobacter vibrioides
CGAGACCCGCATCGAGCGCGACGGCGACCACTATGTGATCAACGGCCGCAAGTGGTGGTCCTCGGGCGTGGGCGATCCGCGCTGCAAGGTCGCCATCGTCATGGGCAAGACCGATCCGGACAACCCCAGCCGCCACGCCCAGCAGAGCCAGGTCCTGGTGCCGCTGGACTCCCCGGGCATCGAGATCGTCCGCATGCTGCCGGTGTTCGGCTATGACGACGCCCCGCACGGCCACGCTGAGGTCATCCTCAAGGACGTGCGCGTGCCGATCGAGGACGCCCTGCTGCTGGGCGAAGGCCGCGGCTTCGAGATCGCCCAGGGCCGCCTGGGCCCCGGCCGTATCCACCACTGCATGCGCACCATCGGCACGGCGGAAGTCGCGCTGGAAAAGATGTGCAAGCGCCTGATGAGCCGCAAAGCCTTCGGCAAGTACGTCTCGGACCACTCGGTGTGGGAAGAGCGCGTCGCCGACGCCCGCATCGACATCGAGATGTGCCGCCTGCTCTGCCTGAAGGCCGCCGACATGATGGACAAGGCCGGCAACAAGTCGGCCCGCCTGGAGATCGCGATGATCAAGGTCGCCGCGCCGCGCCTGGCCTTGAAGATCATCGACGACGCCATCCAGGCCCACGGCGGCGGCGGCGTGACCACCGACTTTGGCCTCGCCAAGGCCTATGCCGGCATCCGCACCCTGCGCCTGGCCGACGGTCCGGACGAGGTGCACCAGCGCACGATCGCCCGCATGGAATACAGCAAGTACGGCGACCTGATGTACAAGCAGAAGGCCGAAAAGGAAGCCGCCCTGCACGTGCCGGGCATCCGGTAGGCTCTTCCTAGATCCTCCCCCTCGCGGGGGAGGTGTCGGCTCGAAGAGACGACGGAGGGGGGAGACGCAGGGTCTGCAGGACTTCCCCCTCTGGCCTTCGGCCGCCTCCCCCGCTGGGGGGAGGATCTATCCGACCGCAAAATCCGGGCGGACAGCCGCGCGCGCCTCGGCGATCATCGCCCCATGACCCGCCCCGCCCGCCTGTTTCTCGACCGCCTGCCCTCGCCGATCGGCGACCTGCTGATCGTCGCCGACGAGACCGGCCTGCTGCGCGCCGTCGACTTCCATGATTTTGAGCCTCGGATGCGACGGCTGGCGCGCCTGCACTATGGCGATCTCGCCCTGGAGCCCGGCCCTGCGCCGGCGGCGATCCGCGCCGCCTTCACGCACTACTTCGAGGGCGCGACCAACGCTTTGTCACGCCTGGCCTGG
Organism: Caulobacter vibrioides; assembly: GCA_002280275.1. Classification (GTDB taxonomy): domain Bacteria; phylum Pseudomonadota; class Alphaproteobacteria; order Caulobacterales; family Caulobacteraceae; genus Caulobacter; species Caulobacter vibrioides_A. The sequence goes on from NCDQ01000319.1 coordinate 1,259, forward strand.
GCCACCAACGGCACGCCGTTCCAGCAGGCGGTGTGGACGGCCCTGACCCAAATCCCGGCCGGCCAGACCATGACCTATTCCGAGCTCGCCCGCCGCGCCGGGCGTCCGTCAGCCGTCCGCGCGGCCGGGGCGGCCAACGGTGCCAATCCGCTCAGCCTGGTCGCGCCGTGCCATCGGGTGATCGGGAGCAACGGCGCCTTGACGGGCTACGCCGGCGGCATCGACCGCAAGCGGTGGCTACTGACGCACGAGGGCGCGCTTTAGGCCAGGCCCAGCGCGCCGCGCAGCACGACCTTGCCGATCTGGAAGGACGGTAGGGTCAGGGTGATCCCGATCAGGGCGTTGAACAGCATCGCGCCGCGATTATAGCGCCCGGCGTCGCCGTCCAGCACCGCCGACACCGCGCGTCCTACCGCCGCGCCCAGCCAGGCGAGCGCCAGCGCCAGCGCCATGGCCGCGCCGATCCGGGGCTGATAGCCAAGATACAGCGCCGCAACGCCATGCGCGGCGATCAGCACGCCGCCCAAAGCGCGCCCTTCGGCCAGCAGCGACGGCTTGGGGGTGTCGTCGTTGGACAGACCCGCAGCCTCCAGCAGCGTGGCCGGTCGCGCCAGGATCATGCCGCCTAGGGTACCGCCGATGACGCAGGCGATCACGGCCAGAAGCAGCGACAGGACGTAGCTCGACATGGCTTCCCCTACACTTGGACCGATCCCACGCGGCCGCCCGATCCGACGTCGGCGCCGTCCCGTTCCGGATGCGCCGCGCCGTAGTAGTCCTAAATACCATTTTGGCGAAGTGCGGGCGCCCTCAAGTCCGCCGCACGCGGAGAGTCTTATGGGCGCGCCCGAAAAAAGTTCGCAGCGCCCGTCCTTGACTCCCCGGAGGGCGGCGCCTAACTCACGAGCGTCGTTAGCACTCGGCGGGAGCGACTGCTAACAGCCCCGCTCCCCGATGGCCGACGAAGTCTTATTTGAAACCGTTCCGACGGAGAACACCATGAAGTTTCGTCCCCTGGGCGACCGCGTCCTCGTGAAGCGCGTCGAAGAAGAAACCAAGACCAAGGGCGGGATCATCATCCCCGACACCGCCAAGGAAAAGCCGCAAGAAGGCGAAGTCGTCGCCGTCGGCCCCGGCGCGCGCAACGACAAGGGCGAAGTCGTCGCCCTGGACGTCAAGGCTGGCGACCGCATCCTGTTCGGCAAGTGGTCGGGCACCGAAGTGAAGGTCGACGGTCAGGACCTCCTGATCATGAAGGAAAGCGACGTCCTGGGCGTGGTCGAAGCCTAATCGGCTTCCCGCTCACCACCGCTTTCCCAATATCTCTCTTTTAGAAGGGCTCTAACATGGCCGCTAAAGACGTCTATTTCTCGTCCGACGCTCGTGACCGCATGCTGCGCGGCGTCAACATCCTCGCCAACGCGGTGAAGGTGACCCTGGGTCCCAAGGGCCGCAACGTCGTCATCGAAAAGTCGTTCGGCGCTCCGCGCACCACCAAGGACGGCGTCTCGGTCGCCAAGGAAATCGAACTGTCGGATAAGTTCGAGAACCTCGGCGCGCAGATGATCCGCGAAGTCGCGTCGAAGACCAACGACAAGGCCGGCGACGGCACCACGACCGCCACGGTCCTGGCCCAAGCCATCGTCCAGGAAGGCCTCAAGTCGGTCGCCGCCGGCATGAACCCGATGGACCTGAAGCGCGGCATCGACAAGGCCGTCGCCATCGCCATCGAGGACATCAAGGCTTCGTCGAAGAAGGTCACCACCAACGCTGAAATCGCTCAGGTCGGCACCATCTCGGCCAACGGCGACAAGGAAGTTGGCGAGATGATCGCCAAGGCCATGGACAAGGTCGGCAACGAAGGCGTCATCACCGTCGAAGAAGCCAAGACCGCCGAGACCGAACTCGACGTCGTCGAAGGCATGCAATTCGACCGCGGCTACCTGTCGCCGTACTTCATCACCAACGCCGACAAGATGGAAGTTCAGCTGGAAGAGCCGCTGATCCTCCTGTTCGAAAAGAAGCTGGCGAGGCCCTGGCCACGCTGGTCGTCAACAAGCTGCGTGGCGGCCTGCGCGTCGCCGCCGTCAAGGCTCCGGGCTTCGGCGACCGCCGCAAGGCCATGCTGGAAGACATCGCGATCCTGACGGGCGCTCAAGTCGTCAGCGAAGACCTCGGCATCAAGCTCGAGAACGTCTCGCTCGACATGCTGGGCCGCGCCAAGAAGGTCTCGATCACCAAGGACGACACCACGATCGTGGACGGCGTTGGTGAAAAGGCCGACATCGAGGCCCGCATCGCCCAGATCAAGCGCCAGATCGAAGACACCACGTCGGACTACGACAAGGAAAAGCTGCAAGAGCGTCTGGCCAAGCTGGCCGGCGGCGTTGCGGTCATCCGCGTCGGCGGCTCGACCGAAGTCGAAGTGAAGGAAAAGAAGGACCGCGTTGACGACGCCCTGAACGCGACCCGCGCGGCCGCCGACGAAGGCATCGTCCCGGGCGGCGGCACGGCCCTGCTGAAGGCCTCCAAGGCCCTGGCCGGCGTCACCGGCGACAACGATGACCAGACCGCTGGCATCGCCATCGTCCGCCGCGCCCTGCAGTCCCCGATCCGCCAGATCGCCGAAAACGCCGGCGTCGAAGGCTCGATCGTGGTCGGCAAGATCCTGGAAAACGACAGCAGCTCGTTCGGCTTCAACGCCCAGACCGAGCAGTATGTCGACCTGGTCGCCGACGGCGTCATCGACCCGGCCAAGGTTGTCCGCACCGCTCTGCAGAACGCCGCCTCGGTGGCCGGCCTGCTGATCACGACGGAAGCCGCGATCGTCGAAGCCCCCAAGAAGGGCGGCGGCGCTCCGGCCGGCGGCGGCATGCCGGGCGGCATGGGCGACATGGACTTCTAAGGAAGTCCATTAAGTCGCCCATCTCCCAAAGAGATCTGGATCGGCCCAGCCAATCCAGAGCGCCGACATGGACTTCTAAAGAAGTCCATAAAGCTCAAACGCTGAAATGGATAAGGGCGGGGCCGCAAGGCTCCGCCCTTTTTCTTTGGCGGCATGGGTGTTGGGTGTGTGCGCCTGGCCAGTGCGAAATCCTCGCCGGGTCAATGGGTCGCGGAGCCAGGCGCGTGGTTCGACGTTAACCTCTGGTTCGGAAATCAGGGCATGGAGGCGTTCATGACGTATGTGCGTTTGCAGTCTTCACAGCATCGTCGGCGGCCCGTGCGGGCGTCGGCGGCATCGATGTTGGCGTAGACGCCGCGCAGATCTGGCCCGGCCCAGCTGATGGCAGGGCCGAAATCAAAGCCGATGCTTTCATCGCTGATCGCGGCGCCGGTGCAGGCCAAGGACGACAAGAACGAAGCCGTCGCGCTGGCCACCTGCACCGAAAGCCTCGGCACTATCGCGGTGGTGGACGGCGATACGCAGGGCTGGGCCAAGTTCGGCCTCGGTTCCCCCCGCGAGCTGATCAACACGCTGGCGACCGAGTCAGGCTGCTTCACCCCCCACAGCCCGGCGAGCGGCGATGCCGCCGACTTTCTGATGAATGTCATCGCCGGCGACAGCGAGGAAGTCGATCAGTCGATCGAGCTGGCCAAGGGCGCGGCGATGGAAGGGCTGGTGCGTTCGGGCGCGGCGACTTCGCTGCTCGGCAATGTGCCGGGGGCAGGCGCGGTGCTGG
>NCDQ01000320.1 GCA_002280275.1 Caulobacter vibrioides
AACGATCCCGACGAAGCCTTGCTGGCGGGGGTGGGACGGGGCGACCCGTCCGCCGTACGAACCCTGCTGGACCGCCGCCTGCCGCGCATCCTCGCCCTCGCGCGCCGGATGCTCAACGACTCCGGCGAGGCCGAGGACGTGGCCCAGGAGACCTTTCTGCGCGCCTGGAAACAGGCGCGGGGCTGGAAGCCCGGCGGCGCCCGTTTCGACACCTGGCTGCACCGGGTGGCGCTGAACCTCTGCTACGATCGTCTGCGTCGGCGGCGGGAGGTGGTGACCGACAGTCCGCCCGAGCAGGTCGATCCGGGGCCCGCGCCCGACGCGGGCCTGCTGCGCGCGGACCTCTCCCGCCGGGTCGAGGCGGCCCTGGCCGCCTTGCCCGAGCGCCAGCGCGAGGCGATCGTGCTTTGTCACCACCAGGGGCTTGGCAATATCGAGGCGGCGGGGTTGATGGCGATCAGCGTCGAGGCGCTGGAAAGCCTGCTGTCGCGTGGACGGCGGGCGCTGAAGGCGTCGCTGGCCGATCTGGCCCGTGGGGATGAGCGATGAAGGAGGCCCGGTCATGTCGACGTCTGTGATGTCGGTGGCGCGTTTCGAGGCGCTGGCGGAGGCCTATGGCGGCGAGATCGCGCGTTGGCCCGAAGCCGAGCGCGAGGCCGCGCGCGCCTTGCTGGCGTCCGATCCGACCCGCCTGGCGAGCGTTCTGGCTGAGGCGTCGCAGGTCGACCGGCTTCTGGACCTGGCGCCGGCGCAAGCGGTGGATGCGGCGTTGTTGGGCCGCTTGATCAGCGCCGCGCCCCAGGCCCCGAACACCGCGCGCCGCTGGGCTGCAGGTCTGTCGGCGGCGCTGGGCCTGTCGGCGGCCGCTGTCGCCGGCGTGCTGGCGGGTGTGGCTCTGGGCGGACACGTTCATGCGCCGACCTTGCCCGCGCAAGCGCCGCACAGCGAGGCGGTGACCGCCGCCGAGGTCTATCAGGACCTGCAGGACGCCCTTCAGGAGCCATCCGAACTATGAGTGTCTCACGCCCGCTGTTGATCGGCCTGATCGCATCGGCGGCCCTCAATGTGTTCCTGATCGGCGGGATCGCCGGCGTGACCTATGTGCGGCTGACGGCTCCTAAGGCTGCGCCCGCATCGGACGCTGCGGAGCGCGCTGGGCCGGCGGGCCCGGCGCCCGCCGCCGCGCCGCCCGTAGTCGCCCCGGTGTCGCCGCCCGCCGCAGCGGATCCGGGCGCACAAGCCTCGCCAAGCCGCGCGACAGCGCCTGCCCCACCGGGCGACAAGCCGGTGAGGGCGGCGACGAGCAAGCCCGCATCGACGCCCGCGCCGACGGCTTCCCCATCGGATCAGCGTCCGGCGCGCGCGCCCATCTGGACGGCGGGCGAGCAGCTTTCGCCCGAGAACCGCGTCGCCCTGCGCCAGACCCTCAAGGCGGTGAACCAGAAGAACCAGCCCATCATCCGCCAGGCCCGCCAAGAGCGACGCTCAGCCTTACAGGCCCTATCGACTCCCGGCGCCGACCCGGCCGATGTGGCGCGCCGTCTCGCCAACGCTCGCGCGCTGGAACAAGAGGCCCGCACCAATGTCGAGTCGGCCTTGGCCGCGTTCGCCGCGACCTTGCCGCCCGCCGAGCGCGCGGCCCTGGCCGAGGGGTTGCAGCAGATCTACGCCGCCCAGGGGCGCGAGCAGGGGGGGCGCGAGCCGGGGGGCGCTCGGCCCGCACGACAATAATCGCGCAGCGCAGGTAACCAAACCGCGCGCCGCTGCGTATCATGGTCACAAGCCTCGTCGGAGCGTTCCCATGCTGATCCGCCATGCCGCCGACCTGACCGACAACGACGTCACCGATCATGGCCTTTATCTCAAGCGCCGGACCTTGATGGCGGGGCTGGCCGGGCTGGGCGTGGCCGGCGCGGCGGCGGGCGAGGCGAAGGCCGACCTGACCTACAGCCGGGGCTTTTCGACCACCGAAAAGCCGACCTCGAAAGAGGACATCACCACCTACAACAACTTCTATGAGTTCGGCGTCGACAAGTCGAGACGGTGATGCGGCCTTCCGAAATGCCGGGCCAGGCCTGGAACACGCTGGACTGGCCCTATCGCGAAGGACTTCGAATTGACGAGGCCATGCACCCGCTGACCCTGATGGCGGTGGGGCTTTATGGCGACGTCCTGCCCAACCAGAACGGCGCGCCCCTGCGGCTGGTCGTGCCGTGGAAGTATGGCTTCAAGGGCATCAAGTCGATCGTCCGTATCAGCCTGGTGGAAAAGCAGCCGGTGACGTCCTGGAACGTCCTGGCCCCGCGCGAATACGGCTTCTATTCCAACGTCAATCCGGCCGTGGATCACCCCCGCTGGTCCCAGGCCACCGAGCGCCGTATCGGCGAATTCCGCCGCCGCGAGACCTTGGCCTTCAACGGCTATGGCGAGTGGGTGGCCGACATGTACCGGGGCATGGACCTGAAGCGGTTCTACTGACCGGGCTTCATTTTCCTTGTCATCCCGGAAGCCTCGAAGAGGCTATCCGGGACCCAGGGGCGGCGGGCGCGGCGCTTGGTCGCCCCCCTGGGTCCCGGCTCTCCGCGCGATGCGCTCAGGCCGGGATGACGAGCGTTTTGGTGACATCATGAGCTCTATTCGCAAACGCCCCTCAAAGCTCCAGGACAACCTCGTCTACGGTCTCGTCTGGCTAGCCTGTTTCGCGCCGCTGGCCTGGCTGGCGTGGCGGGGTTATGCGGGCGAGCTGGGCGCCAATCCGATCGACAAGCTGATCCGTGAGCTGGGCGAATGGGGCCTGAGGCTCTTGCTGGTGGGCCTGGCCATCACCCCGGCGGCGCGGATCTTCAAGCAGCCCCGGCTGGTGCGGTTTCGCCGAACGATCGGCCTGTTCGCCTTCGCCTACATCCTGCTGCACCTGCTGACCTATGTCGGGGTCGATCTCTATTTCGACTGGAACCAGCTGTGGAAGGACATCCTCAAGCGGCCGTTCATCACGCTGGGGATGCTGGGCTTTGTGCTGCTGATCCCGCTGGCGGTGACCTCGACCAACGGCTGGGTGCTCCGCATGGGCCGCGCGGCCTGGAGCCGGTTGCACAAGCTGGTCTATCTGATCGTGCCGCTGGGCGTCGCCCACTACTACCTGCTGGTCAAGGCCGACCACCGGCCGCCGATCATCTACGGCGCGATCTTCGCGGTGTTGATGCTGTGGCGGGTTTGGGAGGGAAGACGGCAGGTCGCCAAATCCTCCCCCTAGCGGGGGAGGTGTCGACTCGAAGAGACGACGGAGGGGGAAGAGACAAGGTCAGTCGAACTTCCCCCTCCGGTCCTTCGGACCACCTCCCCCGCGAGGGGGAGGATTGGAGCGCGCTTACTTCGCCACGCTCTTCGCATAGGCCTGGGCCGCATCGACGATGCGCAGGACGTTGCCGCTCCAGATGGCCTCGATGTCGGCGTCCGAATAGCCTTCGGCCTTCAGGCGGGCGGTGATCTTGGGCAGGTCGGTGATGTCCTCGAATCCGTCCATGCCGCCGCCGCCGTCCCAGTCGGCGCCGACGCAGACGCCCTTGGGCCCGGCCACCTTCAGGACGTGCAGCATGCTCTTCATGAACAGGTCGAAGTCGCCGCGCGGGGCGGGATAGGCCTTGTCGATCGCCGCGCGCTTGTCGGCATAGGCCCTGACTTCCGCCGGCGTCGCCGTCTTCAGGTCCGGGCCCCGGCTCAGCTGCTCCAGCGCCGCCCGGCGCTCCGGGCTGATGGTGTTGTCGAGCAGATAGATCGAGTTGATGCAGATCGCGCCGCCGGCGTCGGCGATCTTCTTGATGCGGGCGTCGTCGAGGTTACGCGGGTGGTCGTAAATCGCCTTCGGACCCGAGTGCGAGGCGATGATCGGGGCCTTGGACAGGGCAACCGACTGGTCGACGACGTCGTCGCTGGCGTGGCTGACGTCAATGACGACGCCCAGGCGGTTGGCCTCGGCCAGCCAGCGCAGGCCCAGCGGCGAATAGCCGTTCCAGATCTTGCCCTTGGGGTCGGTCGAGCTGTCGGCCAGCTGGTTGTTGCGGAAGTGGACGGGACCGGCCATCCGCAGACCTTCGCGGTGGAAGGTGGTGAGCAGGGTCAGGTCCTCGCCCAGCGGCCAGCTGTTCTCCATGCTGACGAAGGCGAACTTCTTGCCGGCCTTGTTGATCCGGCGGGCGTCGTCCGAGGTCAGGGCCAGCTCGAACCCGGTCTTGCTTCCGGCCAGCATCTCGCGGATCTCGATCGCGCGACGCAGGGCGTAGTTGCGGGCGTACTCATAGCCGGCCGCCGTCAGGTCGCCCTGGCCGGTGTAGATCACGAAGAAGCCGCCATCCAGGCCCCCTTCGTTCATGCGCGGCAGGTCCACCTGGCTGAAGTCGTGCTCGACCTCGTGGCGGTCGTTGATGTCCCAGCCCGGCCGCGCGAAGTGGGTCGGGGTGTCGAGGTGGGTGTCCAGCGTCAGGACCTTGTCGTGCAGCGCCTTATCGGCCTTGGACACCGCCGGCGGGGCCGAGGGCGTCTTGGCCTTGGCCATGGTCTGGGCTTGAGCGTCGGCGACACCGCCGAGCAGGGCGGTCGAGGCGAGAAGGGCGGTGAGCAGACGACGCATGGGCGGACTCCGGCGATTTGGAGGCTCGACGCTCTGGGTTTGGAAGGCGGGCGTCAAGCCGAAGCCGCGCATTGCCGCCAAGATCGCGCCGGCGCCTCCAACGGAGTCAGTCCCGAGGTTCCTTCATCCAGCGCCACAATGTGGCGAGCGACGCTCCTATGAGGGCGATTTGCCAGACATAGAAGCCTGCTGCGAACGAGAGAATGCGCGCCTCGCCAGCGTCATCATACATGTCGCGCCAGAACAGGCCGTTGAAGGCGAAGGCCAGGGTCGCGCCCGTCAGCAGCAGCGCGCTGCGCCGTCGCCTTGCGCGGAGCAGAGCGAGGCCCGTCAGAGCCAGGAACGTGAGATTCCCGAACCAGGCGAACTGGCCAGCGAGTGGGCCCAGCCAGCCCAGCAGCAGCATGAACCAGCCCCGAATATCACTGTAGCCGCGCTCGAACTGAGCGACCGGCAGCGTCAACGACAGGCCCCAGAGCCCCAGCCACGCCCAAGCTAAGCGAAAGTGCGTCTCAGAGCGGTCCGTAGACGCTAGAGGACTCCTCACATCAACCCCAGGGCCTTGAAGCTGGCCACGCCCTCGCG
>NCDQ01000321.1 GCA_002280275.1 Caulobacter vibrioides
ATGCCGGCGAGCGGCGCTTCAACCTCAAGGCCGGCGGCGCCTTCCGCGACCTGGAGACCATCAGGCTCACGCCCGTACGCTCGGTGGACGGTCGGGTGGTCCGGGTGCAGGACGTGGCCGATGTGGCCTGGGCGGAGACTGAGCCCACCCACCTGGCCCGGTTCAACGGCGCCCGGGCGGTCTATGTCACGGTCAAGCAGAAGGACGGCGCTGACGTCGCCCGACTGACCACGGCGGTGAACGCCGCCTTGGACGAGTTCGAAAGGACCCTGCCGTCGGGCGTGAAGCTGGAGCGTGGCTTCCAGCAGTCGGAAAATGTGAAGCACAGGCTCAACCGCCTGTTCCGCGACTTCGGCCTGGCGCTCACCCTGGTGCTCATCACCCTGCTGCCCCTGGGCTTCCGGGCCGGCGTGGTGGTGATGATGTCCATTCCGCTGTCCCTGCTGATCGGCCTGTCGGTAATGCAGGGGCTGGGCTTCACCCTGAACCAGCTGGCCATCGCCGGCTTCGTGCTGAGCCTTGGCCTGCTGGTGGACGACTCCATCGTCGTCACCGAGAACATCGCCAGGCGCCTGAGGGCCGGGGAGGACCGGGTGACGGCGGCCGTCAATGGCACGCGGCAGATCTCACTGGCGGTGCTGGGCTGCACCGCCACCCTGATGCTGGCCTTTCTGCCGCTGATGTTCCTGCCCGAGGGCTCGGGCGCCTATATCCGCTCCCTGCCGGTGGCCGTGCTGACCACGGTGGCCGCCTCCCTGCTTGTCTCCCTGACCATCATCCCCTTTCTGGCCAGCCGCATTCTGTCGCGGCACGAGGACCCGGAGGGCAACGCCCTGCTGCGGGCCATCAATGGGGGCATTCACCGCATCTATAGCCCGATCCTGCATCGGGCCCTGGCGCGGCCGTGGCTGGCGCTGGCGATCATCCTGGGTATCTGCGCCACCACCATTCCGATGCTGGGGGCCATCGGCTCCTCCCTGTTCCCGCCGGCCGAGACGCCGCAGTTTCTGGTGCGCATCGAGACCCAGCAAGGGACATCGCTCGCCAAGACCGACGAGGCCCTGCGCTATGTGGAAGGCAGGCTCGCCCAGGAAGAGGCCATCGTCTGGCGGGCAGCAAATCTCGGCCGCGGTAATCCGCAGATCTTCTACAATGTGAACCAGGCCGAGCCGCAGCCCAACTACGCAGAGGTCTACGCCTCGCTCGAGGCCTGGAACCCGGCTGAAAGCCCAGCCCTGCTGGATGAATTGCGCGCCGATTTCGACCGCTATCCCGGCGCCCGCATCCGGGTCATCGTCTTCGAAAACGGCCCGCCCATCGAGGCCCCCATCGCCGTTCGTCTGCAGGGTCAGGACCTCAATGTTCTCAAGGCTCTGGCGGCCCAGGCTGAGGCGATCTTGAAGGCCACGCCTGGCGCCCGCGATGTGTCCAATCCCATGCGTCTGGATCGCACCGATCTCGACCTTGGCCTGGACGAGGGCAAGGCCGCAGCCTTGGGCGTGCCGGCCGGCGCGGGGCGTCGTATCACCCGCCTGGCCCTGTCCGGGGAAGCCGTCGCCCGGTTCCGCGACCCCGATGGCGACGACTACGCCGTCAATGTTCGCCTGCCCATGGAGGCCCGCAACGAGATCGCCGCCCTGCAGGACATCTATCTGCCCACCATCAGCGGCCAGACCGTCCCCATGGGCGCGGTCTCCACCCCGGTCCTGACCTCCAGCCCCGCCCGGATCGACCGGGTGGACCGGCAGCGCACCGTGACCATCACCGCCTATGTGGGAACAGGCTTCCTGACCTCTGCTGTGACGGCTGAAGCTGTCGAGCGCCTGGAGGCCGAGCTCGCCCTGCCGCCGGGCTACAGCCTGCAGCTGGGCGGTCAGGCCGAGGCCCAGTCCGACAGTTTCGCTGGCCTTGGCGCGGCTGTGCTGATCGCGGTGTTCGGCATCCTGGCGGTGCTGGTCCTGGAGTTCGGCAAGTTCAAGACGGCCCTGGTGGTGGCCGGCATCATTCCGCTGGGCTTGTTCGGCGCCGTGGCCGCCCTTTGGCTGACCGGCAACTCCATGTCGTTCACAGCCACCATCGGCATGATCGCCCTGATCGGCATCGAGATTAAGAACTCGATCCTGCTGGTGGACTTCACCGAGCAGCTGCGGCGGACTGGCATGGCCCTGCGGCCGGCTATCGAGCGGGCAGGGGAGGTGCGATTCCTGCCGGTGCTGCTCACCTCGGTCACCGCCATCGCTGGCCTGACGCCGCTGGCCCTGGAGAATTCGGGCCTCTATTCGCCCCTGGCCATCGCCATCATCGGCGGTCTGGTCACCTCCACTGTGCTCTCGCGGGTCGCCACCCCGGTCATGTACTGGCTCCTGTCGCGGGGGGAGCGTGAGCCGGAGGTCGCCGAGGACTCGGTGCTGACCGCGAGCGCGCCCATCGTCTGAATGGGCGAGGGCGCTTGACGCGAGGGGACGGGCCGACGAAGGGGGAGGCTTGCACCCCGTCGCAGCCAGAGAGCCCCATGGCCTTTTCCATCGCCGGTAAACACGTCGCCGTCCTCCTGGGGGGCCTGTCGCCCGAGCGGGATGTCAGCCTGGTCTCTGGCGCCGCCTGCGCCGACGCTCTGGAGCGGCTGGGCGCCCGAGTCAGCCGCGTCGACGCCGGCCGCGACCTGGCTCAGCGCCTCACCGAGCTGAAGCCCGACGTCTGCTTCAACGCCCTGCATGGGGAATGGGGGGAGGACGGCTGCGTCCAGGGCGTGCTGGAGACCCTGGGATTGCCCTACACCCACTCCGGCGTTCTGGCCTCGGCTCTGGCCATGGACAAGGCCAAGGCCAAGGCCGTTCTGGCCGCGGCCGGCGTCACGGTGCCGGGCGGCGGGCTGTTCAACCGCTTCGAGGCCGCCGCCGATCACGTCATGGCCCCGCCCTATGTGGTCAAGCCCAACAGCCAGGGTTCGTCGGTGGGCGTCTTCCTGGTCTTCGAAGGCGCGAATCGCCCGCCGCAGGAACTGGTCGCCCCCAGCTGGACCTTCGGCGAGGAGGTGATGATCGAGCCCTATATCCGCGGAAAGGAGCTCGCCTGCGGCGTTATGGCCGGCAAGGCGATGACCGTGACCGACATCGTCCCCAAGACGGGTTTCTATGACTATGAGGCCAAGTATGGCGAGGGCGGCTCAGACCACGTCATCCCGGCCGATATTCCGCCGCATGTCTTTGAAAAGGCGATGGAGCTCAGTGAACGGGCCCACGCAGCCCTGGGTTGTCGCGGGGTGACCCGGTCGGACCTTCG
>NCDQ01000322.1:0-4112 GCA_002280275.1 Caulobacter vibrioides
TTCCACGGGCAAGCGGGCGGGATCGACGCCTTCGCCGGGGCCAAGCACCTGCAGATGGCATATGGTCAGGGCGTGCTGGCCGCTGGAAAGTACGAAGCCGCACGATGCCCAGCAAACGAAGCCGCCATACTGGTCGGGCGCGATGAAGCGGATCAGCAGCAGATTGACGCCGAAGTTCAGCAGCGACCAGACGGCCTGCTCGAGGGCTGAGATCAGATAGCGCGACATCCGTCCCCTTGGCCCAGACGGCCGTCCACGGCCCTAGTAGCGGGACCCACGGTTGATGCTGTAGCTGAAGCTGAACGGCAAGGCTCCGGTGATGTACTGCCGGATGAACAGATTGACCTCGGCGATGGCGCTGCGCGGCACGAACACGAGGTCGCCGGGCAGCACCGCGAAGTCGGCCCCGTCGCCGCCGTTCAGCGCGGACCGGACATCGACCGTCCGCATCAGCATGCGTGGATCGCCGGGGCGCTGCCGCAGCACCACGACCTTGCCGGTGCGGGCGGTTTCCTGGAAGCCGCCAGCGGCGAACACCGCTTGGGCGACCGTGAGCTGGCCCTTGACCGACTTGACGCCGGCCTCGCGCACCTCGCCGCCGACATAGATCTGCGCCGAGCCATAAGAGGCGATCAGGGTCTCGACCTGCGGATTGCGCAGCACTGAGCCGTAGGCCTGGGTCAGGGCGAGGTTGGCCTGCTCCACGGTCAGCCCAGCCACGCCCTGGGCGCTGACCAGCGGGAAGACGCCGCGTCCGTCCGGCCCGACCAGGACCGATGTGTTCATGTCGGGATTGAGCAGGAAGCGCAGCGCCAGCTCGTCACCGGATCCGATCCGATAGCGGTAGTCTTCCGTGGTCCAGGGCGCGAACTCGACGCCGGGCGACGGGTTTTGACCGTAGGTCTGCCGCGCATCGTCTTGCCGGCCATAGGTCGGGCCATAGCCGTCACCCGTCCGCGCCGGCGCGGACGCGCAGGCGGCGACCAGCAGGACGGCGACCAGCGTCGCTAAGCGAACCCATGACAACACTCGTACCTCCATCGGCGCCGGGGCGTCGCATGTTTGGTAAACAGAATGCGACGGCGGCGGTTAGGAATTGGTTGTCAAAACCGGGATGGGGCGCGTCAAAAAGCTGCACGACGCCATGACGAGAACCTCAACAGATCAAGGATTCCTTGACCTCGGACGCTCGGCTGGACGCGGATCGTCGAAGATAGGGTCCAAGCGTCAGCCTTTATTAAGATTGGACCCGTATCGAATGGTTAACCGCCGCGCGAAGGCGGTCTTCGATGGATCGAGCAACCCACCCAGATGAGCGCCGCGGTGATCGAGCAAGGTGCTTACACCCAAGGCGATTCCGGGGCGCGGATTCGGTCGCCTCTGACCATCCGCGAACTGCTGACGCCGGTCTTCTATTATCGCAACGAAGCCCTGCTGGCCTTTCTGCTGCCTGTGCTGCTGGCGGTCGTCGCCGTCTTCCTGGCCCAACCGATGTATGTGGCGCAGTCGCGACTGCTGATCCTGTTAGGCGACGACTACGTCTTCCGTAGCGACGTCAACGGCGCGACGCCCGGCATGAGCTTCGACCGCGCGCAGATCGTCCACGCCGAAATGGAAATCCTCACCGCCAAGGACCTGCGCGCCAAGGCGATTCAGGAGGTCGGCCTGTCGAGGGTCTATCCCGCCATGGCCAACGAAGCTCAGGGCCTGGACAAGGCCGCCGATCAACTGAGCAAGGATTTGACGATCGACAACGTTCCGCAGTCGAACGTCATTGAGCTCAGCATCCGCAACCGCGACCCGAATGTCGCCGCCGAGCTGCTCAATACGCTGGTCAAACTCTATATCGAGCGCCGACGGTCGATCTTCGAGCAATCCGACCTGTCCTCGGTGAACGGTCAGCGCGACCAGCTCAACACCCGCTTGAGCGAGATCGAGGGGGAGCTCTCGAAGTTCTCGATCGATCACGGCTTTGGCGACTATCCGTCCGAGTTCGCCACCATCCAGACCCAGCAGGCCTCGCTGGCCAGCCAAGTCCAGGCGCTGGACCAGCAGTTGGCCGCGCGCAGCGGGCGTAGCTCGGTGCTGGCCCGACGTCTGAACGCCGCCCCGGCCGAACTGGAGATTTCCAGCGATCGCGGCCGCTCGCAGCAGCTGGACGAGCTGACCCGCAACTTACTGGATCTGCAGAACCAACGGCGTCAGGCCGGCGCGCGTTTCGTCGACGGCTATCCCCTGGTCGCGGATCTGGATCGTAAGATCACCGAACTGCAGGCGCAAATTCGATCGGCTCCCGCCCAGCAGGTCACGGCCGTGCGGCGGGGCGTCAATCCCGTGCGACAGCAACTCGACACCCAACTGGCCGACACCGAGGGCGATCTGGCTGGTGTGAGGCAGGCCCGCGCCGTCGCCGCCCGTGACCTACAGGCGGCCTCGGCGCGCCTGACCGAACTGGTCAAGATAGGACCGGAATATCGCGAGTTGGTCCGCAAACGCACCATGTTGGAAGCCAGCTTCTCCGACCTGGCAAAGCGCTCGGAAGACACCCAGCTGTCCGATACCTTGTCGAAGTCGAAGGCCAATGTGCGCGTGATCCAGGCCGCCGACCCGCCGGTCAAGGGCAAGAGCGGACGCCTGATCCTGCTGATCGCGGGCTTGGCCCTGGGCGTCATCGCCGCAGCGTCGGTGATCCTGATCTCGACGACCTTCTCGGACGTCATGGTCACGCCGCGCGATGTCGAACAAAAACTGGATGTGCCGATCATCCTCACCGTCGGCCTGGACGAGGACGGCCGGCAGCGCCGACGCGGCGTGCGGGGCCGTTCGCCCCGCGCCTCCTATCTGACCTATGACGACAGCAAACTGCTGCTGCGCCTGCTGTCCAGCATCGCGCCTGGACCAGGGCGGGTCATGCAGTTGGTGGCCGCCAATGGCGAAGAGGGCGTCTCCAGTCTGTTGCTGGATCTGGCGCTCCTGGCCTCGACCTCCGGCGCGCTCCGCGTCCTGTTCGTCGACATCGAGCCGTCCGAGTACGGATCGGCGGTGGAGGTCCTCGGTGAAAGCGGCGCTGCGCTGCAGCGCCTGCCTGACAACAAAGTGCAGGTGAACGGCGGTTTGCTGCACATGACCCTGCCGGTGGGCGCGGGCGATCGATCCATGGCAGAGGGCCAGTGGCAAAAGTTTTTCGACCAGGCCCGTCGCGACTACGACCTGGTTCTCGTCGATTGCCCGGCGATGGCGCGTTCGGCCGCCGGCCTGATCGTCGCGCCTTTGGTGGACATTGGACATCTAGATCAATCAGGCCGTGGCGCGCAATCTGATTAAGCGCATTGATTCCTCGGGCGGCGAGGTGATTGGCGCTATCCTCAACAAGCGCGGCTTCTATATTCCTTCGCTGATCTATTCCTGGCTGTGAGGACCGCGATGACGCGGCATGAATTATCGCGCCGCGCCGTACTGACTACCGGGCTTTCGCTGGCGGCGATCTCACAGCCCATGGCCGCCGAGCGGGCGCTGCGCGATCTGGCGGCTGGCAAGGGCGTCATCTACGGCGCCGCGATCGAACCCGAAATCGTCGATCGTGACCCCGATTTCAGGGCTCTACTGCGTCGGCAATGCGCTTCATTGACGCCCGAAAACGCCATGAAGTGGAACGCGTTGCGGCCCACGCGCGACAGCTTCAACTTCGCCGCCGCCGACCGCGTGGCCGCACTCGCCAGCGCCCAGGGCGCTGCTGTCCATGGCCACTGCTTGGTCTGGCACGAGGCGCTGCCGGCCTGGCTACCGTCCGCCCTGACGCCACGAACCGGCGTGGGACTTTTGACCGGCCATATCCGCCAGGTCGTGGGGCGTTACGCGGGCCGCGTGCGCTCCTGGGACGTCGTCAACGAGGCCGTGGAACGCAATGACGGCCGTCCCGACGGCCTGCGCCTGTCGCCTTGGTTCCGCGCGCTTGGACACGACTATCTGAGCTTGGCCTTCCGCACGGCCCATGAGGTCGATCCGAGGGCGCGTCTGGCGCTATCGGACTATGGACTGGAATATGACGACGAGCGGTGGATGGTCGAAAAGCGGGGAACAATGCTGTCCTTGCTGGAGAACCTGAAGGCGGC
>NCDQ01000322.1:4167-4858 GCA_002280275.1 Caulobacter vibrioides
CGCGCGCCGCCCCGCGTTTGGAGCCGGACTGCGACGCTTCCTGGCCGAGGTCGCCGACCTTGGGCTGGAAATCTACATCACCGAATTGGACGTCAGCGATCAGAAGGTTCTCGGCCCGCAAGCCCGCCGCGACGCGATCGTGGCCGACCACTATCGCGCTTTCCTCGATGTGGTTCTGGACGAACCGGCCGTGACGCGCGTGACGACCTGGGGCCTTTCGGACCGATACACCTCGAAGTCGGACATGTTTCCCCGCGCTGACCGTCAGGGCGTGCGGCCTTTGCCTTTCGACGACGCTCTTCGACCGAAACTGGCCGTGCAGGCCATGGCCGACGCCTTTCTGGCCTCCCCGCGACGCTAGATCTTCAGATCGGCGACGAATTCCAGAAGTTGCCGCTTGGCCTTCTCGCGACTGGCCGCCAGGGCCAGGCCGTGGTCCAGGCCCGGCTCAATGCGCAGGCTGACCCCCGGCAAGGCGGCCAAGCGCCGGCCGTTCGCGCCGAAATGGGCTTCAACCGCGTCCAGCGCGGGATCCTCAGCGCCGACCACCCACCATAGCCGCCCGCCGCGCGCCGTCATCGCCGCCAGCTTGGCCTTGATCGCCGCTTCCGGCGCCGCGGCTGATCGCGCCTTGAGCCAGGCATTCCCCCGCAGCCAGGCCGTGCGGCCGACCGCTCGCAAATCCAGCCGC
>NCDQ01000323.1 GCA_002280275.1 Caulobacter vibrioides
ATCAGGTGCGCGGCGACCTTGCCACGGCGCAGCTGGCTGCCGTCGACGACGTCATCGTGCAACAAGGTGGCGGTGTGGATGAACTCGACCGCGGCGGCGAGCTTCTGGAAATGGTCGTTGTCGGCGCCGGCCAGTCGCGCGGCGGCCACAGTCATCAGCGGGCGCAGGCGCTTGCCCCCGGCGGCGATCAGGTGCTCGGCCAAGGCGGGGATGATCGCCACATCGCTCTGCATGCGATCGGTGATCAGGCGGTTGACGCCCGCCATGTCGGCCTCGGCGAGGCGCACGAGACGATCCACCGATCCCGACGTCCGGGGCAGGGTCGCTGCGGCTACGTCCAAAACCATGCTCTCCTTAAAGCGGCCCCCCACGAACCATTGCGAGGGACAATGGTTGCGGGATAGGTCAGGGTCAAGGCGAGCACAAGGCCTCACTAGCATTGAACGACTTAGGTGTGACCGAGGATCGGGTTCTGGGCGGCCGGGTACGCCTCCGTCAGGCGCCGGACGGATACCGGCCCGGCATGGACGCGGCGCTGCTGGCGGCGACCTGCGACGCCCTCCCCGGCCAGCGCGTCCTGGAGCCTGGCTGCGGCGTCGGGGGCGCATTGCTGGCGGCGGCGACTCGCCGGTCGGATGCGCTGTTCCAAGGCGTCGAGCGGGATGACGCCGCCGCAGCGCTGGTCGCCGAGAACGTTGCGTTGAACGGACTGGCGGGCCGAGTCCGCGTCATGAAGGGCGACGTCGAGGCGGGCTTCCGCGCCCTTGGCCTGCCGGTCTTCGACGCCGTGATGGCTAATCCGCCCTATTTCGACGACCCCAACGCCCTGCGCGCGCCCTCGCCCGCCAAGAGCGGCGCCTGGATGGCGGACGGCGGTTTGACGGCCTGGACGACCTTTTGCCTGAAGGCGGTCCGCGAAGGCGGAACGATCACCCTGATCCATCGCGCCGACCGTGTGGCCGACATTCTGGCCTTGCTGGCGCCGAAGGCGGGCTCCTTCCGGATCCGTCCCGTGGCTCCGTTCGTCGATGCGCCGGCCAAGCGCGTGATCGTGCGCGCGATCAAGACAGGCAAGGCGCCGCTGGCGCTTCTGCCGCCGCTGGTCATGCACGATCGCGACGGTGGAAAACATACAGAGCAGGCCGAAGCCATACTTCGCGGTGAGACGGACCTGCCCTGGTAAGTCCGCCGCAGGATCAGGGGCGCGGCTTGCTGGGCGGGACGGTCTGCGCGCCCGCCGGAGCCTGGATCGACTTCAGATAGGCGACGATGGCGGTGACGTCATCGGGTGGGAAGGTCCACTCGGGCATCGGGCCGTGGCCGACAGTTAGTCCCTCCGCCAGCCCCTCGGCGAGCGCTTCGACGTCGTACCGCTCCGACAACTGGCGGAACCGAGGCGCCGTGGGGTTCGGGCTGTCGCCGGTGGTTCCCACAGCGTGACAGGCCGCGCAATTGTGGGTGACGATCGCCTTGCCCCGCGCGATCGGATCCTGATCCGGCGCCGCCTGGCTCGCCGTCGCCATGGCCAGCAGGGCGCCCACCATTACGACGCTCCGCTGGATTTCGATACGCATCGGCCGCCTCTCCAACCTGGAAGGCCAAGATGCGGCCAGCCCGCCCGTTCACCTTGACCCACATCAAGTCAAACGCGCTATTCCGCGTAAAGCGCCAGCGCCTCCAGGCAAAGTTCCAGGCCGGTGAGGTCTCTCAGCGGATCATCGGTGACGATCACGAACAAGCGGCGCGCCTCGCCCCACAGCATCACGGTCTCGGGCAGGCCATGGTCTTCGATCATGCAGCCCTCAGTGTCCCGCCAGACTCGATTCTCGTCGAGGATCGCCCCAAGGTCCGCGTCGACCCGCGCGACATACTCGGCGCGCAGTTCGCTGGTCACGTTCATGTAGGCGAAGGTCGGCTTGCCCAGCCCTGCCAGGACCCCGGCTTCGAACACAGTCGCGGTGTCGGCCGTAGGACCCCGGAATGGGGTGAGATTGATGACGCCCGCGTCGGCTTGGCGCAATTGCGCCATGCGCGCGGCGTAGAACTGTCTAGCCTCCAGTTCATCGCCCGCGTCGCCCACCGGCATGCGGGCGGGGACCAGGGCCTCGAGCCCGGCCTCCAGGCACAGCGCCCGCTGGCGCGAGGCCTGGATGTCGGAATCGGGGAGCCAGGCCTCGGGGCCGGCCAGCCATAGGGAACGAACAGGTTTCATGGGCCTTAGGTCTGGTCCCTGTGGTCAGGTGTCAATGCTGGGCCTGAAGTTAGGCCGTCGGAGACCGAATGCGGACGATCGCGCGTAGAAGCTTACTGACCGCCAGCCTAGCCCTGGCCGCCGGCCCCGCTCTGGCCGCGCCGGTCGCGCCCTGGATCGCCTACGAACGCCGCCTGCGCGCGCTGCTGTCCGATCCCCCCGGCGGTGACTTCGACCCTGGGTTCGAAGAGACCTTGCTCGACCTTAACAACCTCTATCGCAGTCGTCAGGGCCCAGCCCCGCTGGCCTGGGACGAGGGTCTGCGTCTGGCCGCGCGCGCGCACGCCGCTGACATCGCGGTGACCGGTGTCTTCGAGCATATGACGCGAGAGGGCTTCTCACCGGCGGGGCGCGTGGGTTTATTCGCGCGCGATCTAGTCGGCGCGCCCGGCGAGAACATCGCCATGCGCCGCAACGCCGCTAGCGCCGTCACCTACGACCAGATCATGAACCAGTGGAAGACCAGCCCCGGCCACCGCGCCAATCTCCTGGCGCCGGGCTTCACCCATGTCGGCTACGGGGTCTTTCGCCAGGGTCCGCGTGTCATCGCCGTTGGCGCCTACGCCGAGGTCAGCGCTCGTCTGGCCGGTCCCGCGCCGCTACGCGTACGATCAACCGACGAGATCGCCCGCGCCCTGTCCTCCGCGACGCCGACGATCCGCCAGTTCTCGATCTCAGAACCCGGCGGCGAGGTGCTGACCGCGACCTATCTGGAGGATCGGGCGGCGCCGACCCTAAGCGCGGGCGCCTGGCAGCTGCGCCCGCACCTGTCGACAGGCGAGCGCCGCTACCAGGTCGCCTGGGGTCCCGTGTTCGTGCTGGGCTAGGCCTACTGGGCCACCGCCAGGGCTTCGATGCGGATGTTCACAGCATCCCCGATCGCACCGGCGCCGATCGTGTGGCCAAAGGCCTTGCGGCTGATCTGGCCGGTGATGGTGAAGCCGGCCTGCTTCTTCTGATTGTTGCCGACGCCCATCTTGTTCAGCTTGACGTCCAGGGTGACGGGCTGGGTCACGCCCATCACGGTCAT
>NCDQ01000324.1 GCA_002280275.1 Caulobacter vibrioides
GAAAGCAAAACGCCCCGGAGACCGATCTCCGGGGCGCTTATCGTTGCGAGGGACGCTTGAGCCTACCAGCCGCCGGCGTTTTCGGCGGGGGCCTCGCCCTCACGCAGCGCCTTGTAGATGGTCGGCGCCGGCGACAGCATGATCAGGGCGCTCAGCACCGCCATGAAGCCCGAGAACAGCTGCTGCACGATCCCCGAGGGCGTGAAGTAGCTCTTCAGGGAGCTGGTGTCAGCGCGCAGCGCGTTACCGGCCGCCGAGAAATCGCCCGTCACGATCGCGACCGCGGCGTAGACGATGATGACGATCAGCAACCAGACGATCATGCTCATCACGGCGGCGACCACATAGGCGCCGAGCAACGACCAGAAGGCGCCCTTGGTGACTTGCATGGACCGGAAGAAGACGATCTCGCCCTTATCGAAGGTCATGGCGCTGGCCAGTGACAGTCGAACCAAAAGATAGATCACCCCGACGACGGCGCCGAGCATTACAAGGGCGCTCAGGAGGCCGCCGCCGACCGCCGCCAGCAGACCCACGACCAGAGCCGACCCGAACAGCACGGCCACCAACAGCAAACCCGTCAGGATCGAGACCACGATCTGGCGCAGCTCGTCCTTGCCTACCCGCAGGTACGCGAAACGGTCGTCGCCATGGCGCTGGATCAACCGGTTAAGCGCCGCCAGCGTGACCCCCTGAACGATCAGGTTGTAGGGCAGAGTCCACAGAAGCGTGGGCGTCATCTGGTCGGCGAGCTTGGTCATCTCGTCAGGGCTGGGTCCATCCGGGTTGGTCATCAGCGACATCGCCGCTTCCATCTGCGCCCCAAAGAAATGGATCGTCAGCGCGTTGGCGATGATCGACACCACCGTCATCACCGCGATCCACACGCCCACCGTCTTCAGGTTTTCCCGCACGAGCCGGAAACCGGAAAAGGCCGCGTCGGAGGCCGAGAATTTCGCCATGACTTGCTCTTGGAATGGTGGAACCCAGGTTCACCCCTAGGCCTAACAAGGTTCGCGACGGTTCAACAGGGCGTCCCGCGCGAAATCGACACCGGGGCGGCTTGCTTCCGACGCGCTCGCCTCTAACGTTCGTTTGAACGGCCCATCAAAAGCGGCCGAGGGAGGTCTGATGAAGCTGTACGGCGAAGCCATGCCCGCGCCCAACCCGCGACGGGTGCGCATCTTCCTGGCGGAAAAGGGCGTGGAGGTCCCGGAGATCCGGATCGGCCTGCGCGAGGGGGGGCACCGAAGCCCCGAACACCTGGCGCGCAACAGCCTGGGCCAGGTGCCGGTGCTGGAGCTGGATGACGGGACCACGATCAGCGAGACGATCGCCATCTGCCGCTACTTCGAGGTGCTGCACCCCGATCCGCCGCTCTTCGGCGTCAGCGCGCTTGAGCAAGCCCAGATCGAGATGTGGACCCGGCGGATGGAGTTTCGCCTGATGGTCCCGGTCGGCATGTTCTGGCGCCACGCCCATCCGCTGACGGCGCGCCTGCTGAAACAGAATGTCGAGTTCGGCGAATCCAACCGCGAGGTGGTCGAGAAGGCGCAACTGTGGCTGGACCGCGAGCTGGCGGATGGCCGCCCCTACCTGACCGGCGACACCTATACGATCGCCGACATCACCGGACAGACCACCCTGGACTTCGCCGACTTCACCGGCCTGACGACGCCGCCTGAGGCCAGGCACGTTCTGGCTTGGCGCGAACGGATGGCCGCTCGGCCCAGCGCGACCGCGTGAATTAGGCGTGGAGGCCCGCGTCGATCTCGTCCTGGTTCAACTGAGCGAAGGCGCGGGCTGGCGCGGCCACCAGGATCACCGTCTGCAGCGTCAGGAAGATCGGGGCCAGCAGCAGGTTGGCCAGCAGGGTGAGGATCAGCCACGAATTGCTGGCCGCCAGCCCACTGGCGCCAAGGTTCACCACCGCCGTGAGCGATTGTCCGATCACCCCGGCCACCGCGGCGCCCAGCAGAGGCACCAGGATCCAGATCGCGATCGTCAGCACGAACATGCCCAGCAGTCGCCAGAACTGCCCGTGCGTCTGGATCCAGGCCGCGCGGATGTCGATGTGATGATGCGAAAATGCGTGCGGACCAAGCAGCGACAGGCGCACCGCCACCCACAGCGAGAAGCCGATCACCGAAAGCGCGCCAAGGAAGGCGAACCAGGCTGCGGCCGCGCCTGACAGCAGCGAAGAGCCCAGCACCACCACGCCCGACGGTATGATCGTGCAAAGAAGCGCCGTCGCCCAGGTGATCAGCGACACGATCAGCAGCTGGATCTCTTCCTTGCCGAGCCGCAGGTAGGCGAAGCGATCGTTGTTCGGCTCAAGCACCGAACGGATGATCGCCGCCTGCAGCACCGCGCCCAGCAGCAGGGCCAGGGCGACCAGCAACACCATCACACCGCCCAGACTCATGACGAGGTCCAGCAACTCGCGCGGGTCGGCCGAAGAGCCGCGCCCGGCCAGGACCTGGCGCCCCTCATCGCCCAGGCCGATCTTCACCAGCAGGCCTAGGATCGGCAGCATGACCAGAGAGAAGCCCGCCCAGGCCAGCACGGTCAGCGGCCGGCGGCGCATGGTCTGCAGACCTTCAAGGGCGGCGTCGACGGGGCGAACAGACATCCAGGCGTCCTACTGTGCCGCGCTGTGGCGGTAGAAGTGGGCGAGCGCGCCGGTCCAGGCGGGCATCGCGTAGAAATAGGTGCAGACGGCCATCACCGCCGCGACTAACGCCCCCTGCCCTGGCGCCAGACCCAGGACGGCGCTGAGGACGATGACCGGGATCGATATGGCAAGGCCGATGACCAGCAGGATGTGCGTCCGCCCTCGGGTGAGCGGGAAGGCGCTGAGCACGCGCACCCCGGCCTGGTCGACCGTGGCCGGCGCCGAGAGCGACAAGCGCAGCCCCAGCCAGATCAGGATGAACAGGCTGGCCAAAGGCACGATCGCCACGATCAGCCCCGCCGGCCCCGCCTGAGCGAACGCCGCACGCCAGGCTTCCGCCGTCGAGGGATCGAAGTTGGGCGCGGCGGTCCGCGCCACACCAAGGGCGACGCCACCGACAATCACCAGCAGGATCGAACCGATCAGGACGAAGAGACCCAGGATCATCAGCTGTGCCGCGAGCAAGCGCCACTCGTCACGCCCCCAGCGGAGGCCTTTAAGCCCCGCCGCGCGGCTGAACGCCCGTCGGAACAGGGCGCCCTGGGCGATGACCCCGGCGAACAGGGCGATCACGAACCGCGCCCCGGAAGGCGCCGAGCCCGCAGCG
>NCDQ01000325.1 GCA_002280275.1 Caulobacter vibrioides
TGCTCTACCAGATCAAGCGCTGCGCGGCCCCCTGCACCGGCCTGATCGGCAAGGACGACTACCAGGCCTTGGTGGACCAGGCCGAGGCGTTCCTGCGGGGCAAGTCCCGCGCGGTTATGGCCACTATGGCCAAGGCGATGGAAGAGGCCGCCGAGGACCTGGAGTTCGAACGAGCCGCCCGTCTTCGCGACCGCATCCGCGCCCTCTCGGCGGTGGCCCAGGAGACCCAGATCAACCCCGAGACCGTCGAGGAGGCCGACGTCGTCGCCCTGCACGTCGAGGGCGGCCAGGCCTGCGTGCAGGTGTTTTTCTTCCGCGCCGGCCAGAACTGGGGCAACCGCGCCTACTTCCCCCGCATCACCGGCCATGCGGACGAGTCTGAGGACGAAACCGTCACCGAGGAACAGCGGATCATCACC
Source organism: Caulobacter vibrioides (assembly GCA_002280275.1). Taxonomy (GTDB): domain Bacteria; phylum Pseudomonadota; class Alphaproteobacteria; order Caulobacterales; family Caulobacteraceae; genus Caulobacter; species Caulobacter vibrioides_A. The sequence continues at coordinate 420 of NCDQ01000325.1, forward strand.
GCGTTCCTGGGCCAGTTCTATGACGACAAGCCGATCCCGCGCCTGATCCTGGCCAATGTCCAGCCGGCCGAGAGCGAGCTGCTGTCCGAGGCCTTCGCCCTGAAGAGCGGCCGCAAGGTCGAGATCAGCGTGCCCAAGCGCGGCGAGAAGGCCGACCTGGTCCAGCACGCCCTGACCAACGCCAAGGAGGCGCTGGGCCGCAAGATGGCCGAAGGCTCAGCCCAGACCAAACTGCTGGCCGGGGTGGCCGAAGCCTTCAAGCTGGACGCCCCGCCGGAGCGGATCGAGGTCTATGACAACAGCCACATCCAGGGCACGAACGCCGTCGGCGGCATGATCGTGGCCGGCCCCGAAGGCTTCATGAAGGGCCAGTACCGCAAGTTCAATATCAAGAGCACCGAGCTCACGCCCGGCGACGACTACGGCATGATGAAGGAGGTGCTGCGCCGCCGCTTCGCGCGCCTCGTCAAGGAAGAGGAAGAAGGCGACGACGCCAATCGGCCCGACCTCGTGCTGGTCGACGGCGGTAAGGGCCAGCTGGAGGCGGCGCTGGAGATCATGGCCGACCTGGGCGTCGACGACATCGCCGTGGTCGGCGTCGCCAAGGGGCCGGACCGCGACGCGGGGCTGGAGCGGTTCTTCATCCCCGGCCAGTCGCCGTTCATGCTCGAGCCCAAGTCGCCGGTGCTCTACTACCTGCAAAGGCTGCGCGACGAGGCCCACCGCTTTGCGATCGGCGCCCACCGCACCCGCCGCAGCATGGACCTGAAGAAAAACCCCCTCGACGAGATCGAGGGGGTGGGTCCTGGCCGCAAGAAGGCCCTGCTGCACGCCTTCGGCTCAGCCAAGGGCGTCAGCCGCGCCAGCGTCGAGGACCTCATCAAGGTCGAGGGCGTCAGCCAAGCCCTCGCCGAGCGGATCTTCGGGTTCTTCCGGAAGGGGTAGTCAGGCTCAAAGCCACCTCACCCTCTCCGTGTCATCCCGGTAACGCCGCAGGCGTTATCCGGGACCCAGGGGCGGCGCGCACGGCGTCTTGTCACCCCCTGGGTCCCGGATCGCCCCTTCGGGCCGTCCGGGATGACACGGGATTTTAAGCCGCCACCGTCGCCGCCGTCTTCATCCGCCGGAACGCGGCGTTCAGGTCGGCCAGGGCGTAGGCGAACGGCGTGCCGTTGCGCAGCGCGCGCTGAGCCTCGACCGTGGCGCCGCGCTGGGCCATCTCGGCCACCTCGCCGGCCCGCAGGTGAAACTCCCGGTGCGCCTCCAGAAGGGCCAGGAACGAGTGGTTGCCGGCCCAGCGCCGGGCGCCTTCGCCATGCAGCCAGCAGCCGGTCGGACACAGCCGGTCGGACTTGTAGTCGGCGGGCTTGAGAGGCTGTTGCTCGGAAATCGCCGCGCTAAGCGTCTCGCGGATCAGGGTGTGTTGGTGTGCGTGCTCAAGAAAATCCATGGCCAAACCTTTCGGTTCAAACATGGGTCGATATGTCGCGTAACTTGGTTGCCGAACGGTTTTCGAAAGGCCCAACTATCCACAGCTTGAGGTGGTTTTCCCCATATCGGGGAGGAGCGTGCGGGCCGCCCCTTCCTCCCCCCGCCAAACAGCGCCGAAGCGGTGATCCAGCCGTCCAGCGTCGCGGATCCCGTCAGGATCGAGAGCGGCTTCGCAACGCTTAAACGGCTTCAGTGGGCTCCGTTCAACCTTTCGAAAACAGCCTCGTAGTCGCCGATCTCGGCGAAGCGCAGCGGCTTGACCCGCTCGACCAGAATCTCGCCGCGCGGCGTGTCGCCCCTGTCGATCAGGCCGAGGACCTCGGTCGTATAGTCCGCCAGTGGCATGGAGTTGGGGTTCTCAGCATGGCCAGGCATCAGGTCGGTGGCGACGGCCGGCGGCGCCAGCTCCAGAACCTCCATAGCCGTGTCGCGGAGCTGATGACGAAGCGACTGGGTCCATGAATGCATGGCCGCCTTGGTGGCGTTGTAGGTCGGCGTCGCCGCGAGCGGGATGAACGCCAGGCCCGAGGTCACGGTGATCACCGTCGCCTTCGGCTGGGTCAGCAAGTGCGGCAGCAGAGCCGACGTCAATCGAATAGGACCCAGGAGGTTGGTCGTAATCGTCGCGTCCACCTTCGAGAGATCGAAGGGAGCGGCTGTAAGGTCCTCGGCCTTCATGATCCCTGCGTTGAGGATCACGGCGTTCAGGTCAGGATGGCGCTCGACGATCCGTGCGCCCAAGGCGGCGACGGCGGCGGCGTCGTCCATGTCCAGGGTCGACCAGGCCATCCCCGGATTGGCGGCTGCGGTTTCCTTCAACACGCTCTCGCGACGCCCTGCGATGATGATCTGATTGCCACGGGCATGCAGGGCCTCGGCCAAGGCGCGGCCAATGCCGCTGCCGCCGCCGGTGATCAGTATGGTGTTACCGGTGATGTTCATGGTCGTCTCCAAAAGCGATGCCTAGGCCGTGGAGATCAGGTATGACGGTAACTCTCCATTGGAAAGTAGGCACTCAAAACAGCCATACTTACCTGTTAGAAAGAATTTCAGTGACATCACCGCCGCCCGCCAGAATTTCGCATCCCGAGACCGGTGAGTACGCCGACCCGCGCGTCGAGGCGCTTGTGAACGAGGTGATCGGCAGGGTCGCAGACAAGTGGACCATGCTGGTCCTTGAGGTCCTGGCCGAGCACGGCGAGACCCGCTTCACCCGTCTCGGCGAACGGGTCGGCAACATCAGCCAGAAGATGCTGACCCAGACCTTGCGTCAGATGGAGCGGGACGGGCTTGTCGTCCGAACGGTGCACCCGGTCATTCCGCCCAAGGTCGAGTACCGGCTGACAGATCTGGGCCTGACTCTGGC
>NCDQ01000326.1 GCA_002280275.1 Caulobacter vibrioides
GTTGGTCGAGCACTTGCTCGGCCCGTTCCTCGTACTGCGCGGGGCTGTATACCTTCTCGTAGCATTTCCCCGGTTCGGGATTAGGGGGGCAGTCAGCGCCATCCCCTGCAACACTGATCTCGGCCGCCAGGATCGCGACCAAGGCCGCGCCGGTGGCGACCGCGCGATGACGGTCATGCTTTCGTCTAAAGTCCACGCCCGCCCCCGCGTTCGGCAATTGCTGCATGTTAACCAAGCCGCTTCGCGCTCGAAAAGCCCCGACTTTCTCGTCTTCGGCGAAAGTTCAACGAGGGCGATGATCTAAAGGCTCCGCAGACGCTCCAGCGCGCCCTGCAGGATCCAGCCGGCCGCCATCTTGTCCACGACCTCGTCCCGGCGCTTGCGCGAGATGTCGTGCTCATCGATCAGCACGCGGGTCACCGCCGCCGTCGACAGGCGTTCGTCCCAGAAGGTGATCGGCAGGTCGGGCTTCAGGCGCAGCAGATTGCGCCCGAGCGCGCGGTTGGACTGGCAACGCACGCCCTCGGTGCCGTCCATGTTCATCGGCAGGCCGATGACGATTGCGACGGCGCCGCGACTGTCCATCAGCTTGAAAAGCTGCTCGGCGTCCTTGCTGAACTTAGTCTTCTCGATCAGCGCCAGCGGGCTGGCGACGGTGCGGGTGACGTCCGAGACCGCCACGCCGATGGTCTTTTCGCCAGGGTCCAGGCCCACGATGGCGGCGTACTGGGGGAGGGCGGCGGCGAAGTCTTCGATATCGAGAACGGGCATGAGGCTTCATAACAGGAGCCGGCGCGCCTGAAACCATCCTTGAAACCTCGCCGCCAGCCTAGTAACCGACGCGTTCGAATTTCAGGAGATCCCCATGGCCATTGACGCCGCCACCGTGCGGAAGGTCGCGCGCCTCGCCCGCATCGCGACGCCCGAAGAGCGCTTGGAGCCGCTGGCCCAGGAACTGAACGGCATCATGACGTGGATCGAGCAGTTGGCCGAGGTGGACACCGATGGCTGTGAGCCCCTGACCAGCGTGGTGGCCGCCGGCCTGCCGCTTCGCGAGGACGCCGTCACCATGGGGGGCGATCCGGCCCGCGTGACCAGCAATGCGCCCAAGTCGATCAACAACTTCTTTGTCGTGCCGAAGGTCGTCGAATAATGAGCCTGACGAACCTGACCCTAAAGGCCGCCATCGACGGCCTGACCGCCCGCGAGTTCACCTCGGTTGAACTGACCCGCGCCCACATCGAGGCCATCGAAGCCGCGCGCGGTCTGAACGCCTACATCCTGGAGACCCCGGAACAGGCGCTGGACATGGCCGCTAAGTCCGACGCTCGCCGGGCGCTGGGCGAGGCTGGTCCTCTGGAAGGCGCGCCGCTGGGCGTGAAGGACCTGTTCTGCACCAACGGCGTGCGGACCACGGCCTGCTCGAAGATCCTCGAGAACTTCGTCCCGACCTACGAGTCGACGGTGACCAGCCAGCTCTGGCGCGACGGCGCTGTGATGCTGGGCAAGCTTAACCTCGACCAGTTCGCCATGGGCTCGTCGAACGAGACCAGCTACTTCGGCCCGGTGACCAACCCCTGGCGCGCCCAGGGCTCGAACAAGGCCCTGACCCCGGGCGGCTCGTCCGGCGGTTCGGCGGCGGCGGTTGCCGCAGACCTTTGCCTGGGCGCCACGGCCACAGACACCGGCGGCTCGATCCGCCAGCCGGCCGCCTTCACCGGCACCGTCGGCATCAAGCCGACCTATGGCCGCTGCTCGCGCTGGGGTGTCGTCGCCTTCGCCAGCTCGCTGGACCAGGCCGGCCCGATCGCCAAGACCGTCGAGGACGCGGCCCTGCTGCTGACATCGATGTCGGGCCATGACCCCAAGGACTCGACCAGCCTGGACGTGCCCGTTCCGGACTTCACTCAGTTCGTCGGCAAGTCGGTGAAGGGCCTCAAGATCGGCATTCCGAAGGAATACCGCGTCGACAACATGCCGGCCGAGATCGAGAAGCTCTGGCAGGACGGCATCGCTTGGCTGAAGGAGGCCGGCTGCGAGATCGTCGACATCAGCCTGCCGCACACCAAGTACGCCCTGCCGGCCTACTACATCGTGGCCCCGGCCGAGGCGTCCTCGAACCTCGCCCGCTACGACGGCATGCGCTATGGCCTGCGCGAAGAGGGCGCCAACCTCACCGAGATCTACGAGAACACGCGGGCCTCGGGCTTCGGCGACGAGGTCAAGCGCCGCATCCTGATCGGCACCTACGTGCTGTCGGCCGGCTACTATGACGCCTACTATCTGAAGGCCTTGAAGGTGCGTCGCCGCATCGCCGAGGACTTCGACAACGCCTGGACGAAGTGCGACGCGATCCTCACCCCGACCGCGCCCTCGGCGGCGTTCGGCCTGGGCGAGAACAGCAACGATCCGATCGCCATGTACCTGAACGACGTCTTCACGGTGACGACGAACCTGGCCGGCCTGCCGGGCCTCAGCCTGCCCGCCGGCCTTGACGCCAACGGTCTGCCGCTGGGCCTGCAGATCATCGGCAAGCCGCTTGACGAGGCGACGGTGTTCTCCGTCGCCGGAGCGGTCGAGAAGGCGGCTGGTTTCAAGGCCAAGGCCGAGAAGTGGTGGTGAGCGCGATGAACGAGAACTCCAAGGTCATCAAGGGGCGCACGGGCGACTGGGAAATGGTCCTCGGTCTTGAGGTCCACGCCCAGGTCGCCAGCAAGTCCAAGCTCTTCTCGGGCGCCGCCGTCGGCTTCGGCGCGGGGCCGAACGAGCAGGTCAGCCTCGTGGACGCGGCCATGCCCGGCATGCTTCCGGTGCTGAACCGGTTCTGCGTCGAGCAGGCGGTGAAGACGGGCCTGGGTCTGCGCGCGCAGATCAACCTGAAGAGCCGCTTTGATCGGAAGAACTACTTCTATCCGGATCTGCCGCAGGGCTATCAGATCAGCCAGTTCGATCAGCCGATCGTCGGCGAAGGTGTGGTCAGCGTCGAGCGTGACGACGGCACGACCTTTGACGTCCGCATCGAGCGTCTGCACCTGGAGCAGGACGCGGGCAAGTCGCTGCACGATCAGGATCCGAACGCGACCTATGTCGACCTGAACCGCGCCGGCACCGCGCTGATGGAGATTGTCTCGAAACCTGACATGCGCACCTCGGAAGAGGCCGCCGCCTATGTGAAGAAGCTGCGGACCATCCTCGTCTATCTGGGCACCTGCGACGGGGACATGGAGAAGGGCAACCTGCGCGCCGACGTGAACGTCTCGGTCTGACATCCAGCAGGCCATCGAGTATGAGGCCCGTCGCCAGATCGAGATCCTCGAGGACGGCGGCAAGGTCGATCAGGAAACCCGCCTGTTCGACCCGACCAAGGGCGAGACGCGCTCGATGCGTTCGAAGGAAGAGGCGCACGACTATCGCTACTTCCCCGATCCGGACCTGCTGCCGCTGGTGCTGGATCCGGCTTGGGTGAAGTCGATCGAAGAAACCCTGCCGGAGCTGCCGGACGCCAAGAAGGCGCGCCTGCAGAGCCAGTATGGCCTGTCGGCCTACGACGCCGGCGTGCTGATTATCGACGCCGACCGCGCCGACTACTTCGAAGCCGCCGCGAAGGGCCGTGACGCTAAGCTGGTGGCCAACTGGGT
>NCDQ01000327.1 GCA_002280275.1 Caulobacter vibrioides
GATGATCCAGGGCGCGATGCTGCGGATCAGCGACAGACCCGGGTTGTGCGGCGACCAGGCCAGTGCTCCGATCGAGGCGCCGTCCATGTCGGTCAAGCGCGTGCTGGGACCATGCTTGGGCGGCTGTTCCAGCAACGCCAAGCCCTTCAGCCCCAAGTCCGCCGCCAGCTGCTGAATGAACGCGGCGTTCAACTGGCGCGCCGAGACGACCACGATGGGCGGTCCGGCGTAGCGGGCCGCCACCTCGGCGGTTTCGGGCGTCACCGAAGCCATGGCCACGAGGTAGGTCGCGCCATCGATGCGCAGCAGGCCCGTGCGCGTCACCTCACCGGCCGTGCTCAACCGGCCTGCGCGCCGGGCCAAGCGCGCCTTGCCCGTGATGTCGGCCACATAGCGGGTTACGGCGCTGGGAAATCCGCTGAGCGCTCCGACGTTGGCCCGCACGCCGTTCTTCGCCGCATAGACGACCTGCTTTTCGCGCATCACGAAGGTCAGGTCGTGTCCGAACTGGTCGTGGTAATAGCTGCCGAAGTTGGTGTCGGCCCATTCGGCGTCGATCGTCGCGCCCATGGCCTCGTAGGCCGCGTCCCAGACGGTGGCCGAGGTTAGCTCGCGCTCCATCCGGTCCAGGGTGCGCGAGACGGTGCGGCTGGCCAGGGCCGCGTCATCGGCGGCGTCGGTGCGGTCCACCTGCCGCGCGGCCTGCAGCGTCAGGGCCAGGGCCCCCAGGACTGACACCAGCACCAGGACGGCGGCCGCGCTGACGATCCCAAAGATCAGCCGGTTCGGCCGCGCCTCCAGCGCCGTTGGTAGAAGTCCCCGCCCCATGGCGTAACCCTGCGCCCGATCAGCAAGCGCCGATACGCGACGCGTGGCCGCAGGCGCGTATCGTCACGACAGAGCGCCGCGCAGCACCAGGGCGGTCACGGCGTCGCGCGTTTCCGTCATGAAGCCCTTGTCGGCCAGGGTCTTGCCGGTCAGCGCCCGCACCTGGACGGCGAAGTCGGCGTAGTGCTGGGTCAGGGCCCAGATCGCGAAGATCAGGTGCGGCGGGTCGACGGGCGCTAGCTTGCCCGCTGCGACCCAGGCGGCGATGACCGCGCACTTGGCGTCGAACACGGCCTTCAGGGGTCCCGCCAGCACCGGCTTGAGCAAGGGCGCGCCGCGCAGCATCTCCAGGGCGAACAGGCGCGAGACGTCGGGATGGTCGCGACTCATCTCCAGCTTGGCGGCGATCAGGGCGCCGATGGCCTGGGCCGGATCGTCGGCCTCGGTGAAGCGCCCCAACGGCGAGAGCCACAGGGCCAGCCCCTGCTCCAGCACCGCCACATAGAGGGCGTCCTTTGATGGGTAGTAGTAGAGCAGGTTGGGCTTGGAGACCCCCGCCGCCTGGGCGATGGCCTCGACGCTGGCGCCGTCGGGCCCCAGCCGGGCGAAGACCGCCAGAGCGGCCTTGAGGATCGCGGCGCGGCGCGCCTCGCCGGCCCGTTCTCGCGGACCTGGCGCACGGGCGCCGTCGGGCGCCGCCCCATCGCCGGCTTCGCCCACGCTTTGGGCGGCCTTGACCAGCTTGCGGGCGCCCGTGCCCCGCTTGGCGGCCGGACGGGCGGCGGCCTTGCGCGGCGGCTTGACGGTCTTGGCGTTCGGGTCGGCCATGAGCTCTAAAATCTGGACCATTTGGTCAAACTTGGACCGAACGGTTCGGATTGCAACGTTACGCGAGATGGTATTCCATGCCGCTCGGACATCACAAGGCGCCGTGACGATGAGTTCCCCGATCACCCCGCTGTCGCCCGACGCCGTCATGCTGCCGGCGCGGCCCGAGCCCCTGCCGGTGGACCCGAAGACCACCGCGGTGATCGTCATCGACATGCAGAACGCCTACGCCTCGCCCGGCGGCTATCTGGACCTGGCCGGCTTCGACATCTCGGGCGCGGCCAAGGTGATCCACGAGATCAAGGGCGTGCTGGAGGTGGCCCGCAGCGCCGGCATGACCGTGATCTATTTCCAGAACGGCTGGGACGACCAATATGTCGAGGCCGGCGGTCCGGGCTCGCCCAACTGGTGGAAGTCCAACGCGCTCAAGACCATGCGCGCCCGGCCCGAGCTGCAGGGCAAACTGCTAGCGCGCGGCCAGTGGGACTATGAGCTGGTCGACGACCTGACGCCCCAGCCGGGCGACATCCGCCTGCACAAGACCCGCTATTCGGGCTTCTTCAACAGCCAGCTGGACAGCGTGCTGCGGGCGCGCGGTATCCGGCATCTGGTCTTCACCGGCATCGCCACGAACGTCTGCGTCGAGTCGACCCTGCGCGACGGCTTCATGCTGGAATATTTCGGGACCGTGCTGGAGGACGCCACCCACCAGGCGGGCCCCGACTACGTCCAGAAGGCCGCCCTGTTCAACATCGAGACCTTCTTTGGCTGGGTGTCGACGACGGCGGACTTCAAGGGGACGTTCGGGCAGCTGGCGCCGCAAACCTAACTCTTCACCCGATTTCCCCGGCGAATGCCGGGGCCCAGATCGAACCCAGGAGCTTGAGTGAGTGTCTTCCCCCGAAAGGCGCGAACACCCTAACCGTACCGGATGAATCTGGATCCCGGTATTCGCCGGGAAGGTCGGACTTTTCTGGAATTTGGAGAACCAGACCCCCATGCCCAAGACCGTCATCACCCCGCCAGGGACCCAGACCCCGATCGCCCCCTTCTCGCCCGGCACGATGGCCGACGGGGTCGTCTATGTCAGCGGCACCCTGGCCTTCGACAAGGACAACAACGTCGCCTTCCCCGGCGACGCCGAGGCCCAGACCCGGCAGGTGCTGGAGACCATCAAGTCGGTGATCGAGACCGCCGGCGGCACGATGGAGGACGTGACCATGAACCACATCTTCCTGACCGACTGGGTCCACTACGCGCCGATGAACAAGGTCTACGCCGAGTACTTCCCCGGCGACAAACCGGCCCGCTACTGCATCCAGTGCGGCCTGGTGAAGCCCGGCTTCGTGGTCGAGATCGCCTCGGTCGCGCACGTGGGGAAGACGTGATGACCTGCCCTCGCCGCGCGCCCCCGCGGGGGCGGGGATATCTGCGCCGCAGCCTCCTTCATCCGTCATTCCCGCCCTTGTGGCGGGAACCTCTCTGTCCGCCGCAGGTGCGGCACGGGCGGATCGCCGGCGATCCGCTGGCGTCTCACGTGTCAGCTGAACCAGGGGTTCCCGCCACGAGGGCGGGAATGACGGAGATTTTGGC
>NCDQ01000328.1 GCA_002280275.1 Caulobacter vibrioides
ATCGCGATCACCGCAGGCGCAATGTAGACGACGCCATACGCGGCGTCGGCGCGTCGCTCAACGGCGCCGCGCGCGATGAGGCCGGCCAGGAAAGAGCCCACCACAACGACCGCCCAAGCGACAAGAAACTGCTGAAGGAACGCCGCGACGACAGCGATGCCGCAGAAGACGCCGACCACGGCGCCGACCGCATTTGGAGCCTTCGGCGCACTGATCTTGCCCCACTCGCGCGCCAGCAGCCCGACGCAGACCAGAGACAGGGCCATGAACCAGTACCCGCCCAGCCAGACTGCGGCCACGACGGTAGGAACGAGCACAGTCGCCGAGACCACGCGCGTTCGCAGATTGCCCCAGTTGAAGCGCTTAGCCGGCGACGGCGACGTCATCGGCAGCGACCCCTCCATACCGGCGGTCACGGCCGCGATACTCGGCGATCGCCGCCGCCAGCGCCTCGGGACCATAGTCGGGCCAGAGCACGTCCTGAAAGACGAGCTCGGCGTAGGCGCAATCCCAGAGAAGGAAGTTCGAGATTCGACGTTCGCCGCTGGTGCGAACGATCAGGTCCGGCGGCGGAGCCGCCGCGGTCGACAGAAGTTGCTCGAACGTCTTTTCGGTCAGGTCGGAGGCCTTGGCCTCGCCACGCTCCACCCGCTCGGCGAAGGCGCGCGCCGCATCGGCGATATCGGCCTGGCCGCCGTAGTTGAAGGCGACCTGAAGGACGAATTCAGAATTGTCCGCCGTCCGCCGTTCGGCTCGCTCGATCACCTCGGCGATATCCGGGGAAAGGCCCGTACGCCGTCCGATGATACGAACGCGCACGCCAGCCTTGGCCAGACGTTCCAGGTCCGATTCGACATAGGCCTTCAGCAGCCCCATGAGCTCGGAAACCTCCTGGGCGGGACGCCTCCAGTTTTCAGTCGAGAACCCAAAAACCGTTAGAACACCGACATTCTGGTTCTGAGCGCCTTCGACAGTGCGCTTGAGGGCGTTGACGCCAGCGCGGTGCCCCAGCACGCGCGGCATGCCCCGCTGCTTCGCCCAGCGGCCGTTGCCATCCATGATAATGGCCACGTGCAAGCGCTCCGTGGACGGCGCCCCCCCGGCTCGTCCCGAAACGTCCTGCGGACCGGTGGTCGCCGGCATTCGCTTCAACCTTCCCTCTTCGCTCCCCATCAAAACTCGCGAGGCGGGTGCTTAAACCTGCATGATCTCATGTTCTTTGGTTTTCAAGGCCTCGTCGATCCGCTTGATGGCCTCGTCGGTCATCTTCTGGACCTCCGTTTCCATCTTCTTGCGCTCGTCCTCTGCGATGGCCCCATCCTTCTCGGCCTTCTTCAGATCGTCGTTGGCGTCACGACGAACGTTACGCACGGCGATCTTCTGCTGCTCCGCGTACTTGCCGGCGATCTTCTGCAGATCACGACGACGCTCCTCAGTCAGCGGCGGGATCGGGATGCGCAGATTCTGACCTTCGACGACCGGATTCAGCCCCAGGCCCGAGGCGCGGATGGCCTTCTCGACCGAGACCACGACACCGCGATCCCAGACGCTAACATTGATCTGGCGCGGCTCAGGCACGCTCACGGACGCGACCGCGTTCAGCGGCGTCGTGGAGCCATAGGCCTCGACCATCACTTGGTCGAGCAGGCTGGCCGAAGCTCGGCCGGTGCGCAGGCTACCGAACTCTTCCTTCAGAGCGGAAACAGCCTTGTCCATGCGGTCGCGATAGCGCGACAGGACGGGTTTTTCGGCGGCGGCCATGTGGCTCTCCTCGCTAGACTTGATTTCAGGCGGCGCGGTCTTCGGCGACCACGGTGTGGGTCCCCTCGCCTCGCAGGACGGTCAGCAGATTGCCGCGCCCCTTAATCGAGAAGACCACGATCGGAATGTTGCTGTCGCGCATCAGCGCCACAGCTGAGGCGTCCATGACGCGGAGATCCTTGGCCAGGACGTCCATGTAGCTCAGGCGATCATAGCGCTGAGCGGTCGGATCCTTCTTGGGATCGGCGGTATAGACGCCATCGACGCTGGTGCCCTTGAACAGGGCGTCGCATTGCATCTCGGCGGCGCGCAGGGCGGCGGCCGTGTCGGTCGTGAAGAACGGGTTGCCGGTGCCGGCGGCAAAGATCACCACGCGCCCCTTCTCAAGGTGGCGCTGGGCCCGGCGGCGAATATAGGGCTCGCAGACCGTCGCCATCGGGATCGCGGACTGCACGCGGGTCTCAACGCCGATCCGCTCCAGGGCGTCTTGCATGGCCAGCGCGTTCATGACCGTGGCGAGCATGCCCATATAGTCGGCGCTCGAGCGTTCCATACCCTTAGCCGCCCCGGCCATGCCACGGAAGATGTTGCCGCCGCCGATGACCAGGCAAAGTTCGACGCCCGACTTGACGATCTCGGCGACGTCCTCGGCGACCGATTGAACCGTGTTAGTGTCGATGCCGTAGGGCGTGTCGCCCATCAGGACCTCGCCGGACACTTTCAGCAGGATGCGGCGATATTTCTGGGGCGCGCTGGTATCGGACATGGGACCGCTATTCCTGAGTCGTCGGCACGCACATTACGTGCGTTCTATAGAAGTGGGATGGGTTTTGCCAACCACGGTGCGTACGCCGGATGGCAGGCGTGAAAAGGGCGCGGCGCGCGTCGAACGCGCCGCGCCCAATTTCTCGATCCGGCGCCACGCGGCGCCGGCGATCAGGCCTTAGGCCTGGCCGGTCATCGAGGCGACTTCGGCCGCGAAGTCGTCTTGCTTCTTCTCAACGCCTTCGCCCAGAGCCAGACGCGTGAAGCCCTTCACGGTGACCGGAGCGCCAAGGGCCTTGGCGGCCTCGGCGACCAGTTGCTCGACGGTCTGATCCGGGTTCATGACGAAGGCTTGCTTCAGCAGCACGACTTCTTCCAGGAACTTGCGGATACGGCCTTCGATCATCTTCTCGACGACGGCGGCGGGCTTGCCCGATTCCAGCGCCTGCTCGGTGAAGACGGCCTTTTCACGCTCGATGGCGGCCGGGTCCAGATCGTCCGGCGACAGCGACAGCGGCGAGGTCGCGGCGACGTGCATCGCGATCTTGCGGCCCAGCTCGCGCAGGGCGGCCTTGTCGCCGGTCGACTCGACGGCCACCAGCACGCCGATGCGGCCGAGGTCCGGCGCGGTGGCGTTGTGGATGTACGAGGCGACGACGCCGTTTTCGACCGACCACTTGGCGGCGCGGCGGACCATCATGTTCTCGCCGATGCGATCTGACGGGCGGCGCCCTGGAACAGGTCGTTACGCGACACGAAGTCGGTTTCGGCGTTCACTTCGACGGCCGTGGCCGTCTCGCCCGCGCCTTGTTCGGCGGTGGCGATGGCCACCAGGCCTTCGGCGGCGGCGCGGTCAGCCTTTTTGGCGGCCTTTGACATACCATTGCCGCGCAGCCAGTCGATAGACGCTTCGATGTCGCCGTTGTTTTCAGCCAGCGCCTTCTTGCAGTCCATCATGCCGACGCCGGACTTTTCGCGCAGTTCCTTGACGAGGGCGGCGGTGATCTCAGCCATCGAAAATCTCCAGATTCAAACGGTTGGCGACCGAGCTTATTAGCTCGCCAAATCGATAAAGAGTTGGGACCGGACTACTTAGCCCGGTCCCATGTCAGGGTCGCGACGGTCCCCGCACGGAGCGGGGACACGTTGGAAATCAGCCTTCGGCCGATTCCGGAGCCGCTTCGGCGGCCGGAGCGACTTCAACCGACCGGAGCAACCGAGGCGCCCAGGTCCACGCCAGAAGCGGCTTGACCAGCGGCCAGGCCGTCCAGGACGGCGTCGGCGATCAGGTCGCAGTACAGCTGAAGGGCGCGGGCGGCGTCGTCGTTACCCGGGATCGGATAGGTGATGCCGTCCGGGTCGCAGTTGGTGTCGAGGATGGCGACGACCGGGATGTTCAGCTTGCGGGCTTCCAGGATCGCGATCGCTTCCTTGTTGGTGTCGATCACGAACATGATGTCGGGGATGCCGCCCATGTCCTTGATGCCGCCCAGCGACAGCTCCAGCTTGTCGCGTTCGCGCGTCAGCTGCAGCAGCTCCTTCTTAGAACGGCCTTGGGCTTCACCGGCCAGCACGCCTTCCAGTTCGCGCAGACGAGCGATCGAGCCCGAAACGGTGCGCCAATTGGTCAGGGTGCCGCCGAGCCAGCGGTGGTTCACATAGTACTGGGCGCAGCGCTTGGCGGCCGTGGCGACCGGGTCGCTGGCCTGACGCTTGGTGCCCACGAACAGCACGCGGCCGCCGGCGGCGGCGACTTCACGAACCTTCACCAGGGCCTGGTGCAGCAGCGGGATCGACTGCGACAGGTCGATGATGTGGATGTTCGAGCGCGAACCGAAGATGTAGCGATCCATCTTCGGGTTCCAGCGGTGCGTCTGGTGACCGAAGTGAGCGCCGGCTTCCAGGAGCTGACGCATGGAGAATTCGGGAAGAGCCATCGGGCCTTTGTCCTTTTTCCGGTTGAACCTCCGTGGACACCCCCGACCCAGAACATTCTGGAGCGGGACCGGAACGGCGACGCCGGGATGTCTCCCCGGTGCGGCCGAACGTCCACGTGTGGAATGGCCGCGCAGATAGTCGCTGTAGAGCGAAAAAGCAAGCCCGGTCTTCGGCGACGAAGCGTCACGACATGCCCTGGCGAGACGATCAGCCGCACCGCGCGGCCGCCTTCGTCCACAGAAACCGCCGACGGTGTCGCAAATCTTCCACGGGAGCGTGGCTCCATGCTGACGTTTGTGGCGGAGATGACAATGCTGGCGGTGTTCGACATGGACGGCACGTTGCTGGATGGCGACTCGACCGCAACCTGGCTGTGGGAACGCGCGAAGCAATCGCCGCTCCGTATGATGGCCGCGCTGGCCGTTCTCCCCCTCGCCCTGCCCATGGTCGCCTTGCCCAGCACGCGCCGGGCCGGCGCATCGGTGCTTCTCTGGATTGCGACGGCGGGTCTTAGCGAGCGCCAACTTGCAGCCTCCTGCGAGCGTTTCGCCCAGGCGTTCAGGAGCGGACGCAACAGCCTGACCTGGAAGGCGCAAGCCTTGAGCGCTCTGGAGGATCACGCCCGGTCCGGCGACCGTATCGTGGTCGTCACGGCGGCGCCGACCTGCCTGGCCAAGGCCCTGCTCGATACCCTCGATCGCCCGGTTGAACTGCTCGGGACGTCGCTAAAGCCCGTCCTGGGTGGTTGGGTCGCGGACATCCACTGCCGCCACCAGCGCAAATGCCAGGCCTTGGCGCAAGCGGGCCATGGGGCGCACTGGACCTATGCCTATACCGACAGCCTGGATGATCTGCCGCTGTTGCGCGCCGCCGAACGGCCTGTGATCGTCAAAGGCGGCAAGGCGGCCGAGCGGAAGCTGCTGCGCGCCGGCCTGCAGAACGCCCGGGCGGCGGCTTGGTAGGGCCAAGACACGCGTCAGGACGAAACGCCCGCACACCATAGACCCCGGGTTTGAGACGGCTAGGGTATTAAGGCCTGAAGACCCGTTAAGGTGCTTTGGCCGTCTGGCCGGAACTTGTCGTCGCGGTCCCGAAGGCGGTGTCGGCGCGACGCAGCGGGCCAGAATCGCGGAGATCCGCCGGAACAGTCGCCGTTACGGAGATTGACGGCGATCACTTCCTGGCCGTTCGGCGCGGTCCCCCGTCCAAACGATTGAATACCGCAGGCGCGACAGAACAGATGCGCCACCCGATGCGTGTTGAATCGGAACTCCGTCAGAGCATCCTCGCCTTGCTCCAACGTGAAAGACGCAGAATCCGCAAAGGCCAGCACCGAACCGAGCTTGCCGCAGCGCGAACAGTTGCACTGGATCGAGTCCTCGAGCTCAACATCGACCCGGAACCGAACCTGACCGCACTGGCAGCCGCCTTGATGTTGCGCCAACGTCCTTCTCCAAGCTCGAGCCAACGGTTCCGCAGAGCGCGATCTATTCCTGAGAATGCAAAAATAGGAATATTTTCCTAAACGTCTTCCAGCAGCGCCACCCCAGGCGCGGTCTTCAGCGCACCGCGCAACGCCGCATCTAGATTATAGCGCCCGGGCAACCGCAGCTCGATCTCCCGGCCGCCGCCGATCGCTGCGACGAAAGTGACCTCGCCGCCCTTTTGCGTCTGGGCAGGCTCAAGACGGCGCTTCAACGCGTCAATCTCGGCGGCGGACGGTGACAGGTGGACCCGCAGACCCGCCACGACGTTCTCCACCGCTTTCTCGATCGGTTCGGCGTCATCGCCGAAGAAACGCACCTCGCCGTCTCGCGCCTTGGCGCGGACCTTGATCGCCACGGCCTTGCCCGGCTCCAGGACATCTCGGCACTTGCGAAGAGACTCCGGCGGATAGAGCACCTCGTACTCGCCCGTGGGATCAGACAGCGAGACGAAGGCGAACTTCTCGCCGCTTTGCGAGGCGCGCTCCTGGCGACGACGAACGACGCCGCACATCCGGAAGGCCTCAGCCCCGGCCTCGGCCTGGGCCATGGCCTCAGCGAGCATGACCGTGCGACGACGGCGCAGCATGCCGACCATGTCCTCCAGCGGGTGACCGGTCAGATAGAAGCCGACAGCTGACAGTTCTTCGTCCAGCAGATGACCTGGTTCCAGTTCTCGGTCTTCGACAAGCGGGGGCGACCAGCGCCGGGGTCGGAGCCGAACAGACCGCCCTGCCCGCCCTGACGATCAGCGTGACAGCTCTGGGCGTGGGCGATCAGGACATCGGCCGACGCGACGATCTGCGCGCGGTTCTTGTGGATCGAGTCGAAGGCGCCGGCCCGCGCCAGGTTTTCGATGGCCCGCTTGTTGACCTGCTTGGGGTCGATGCGCTCGACAAAGTCGAAGATGTCGCGGAACGGCCCGCCCTCCTCGCGCACCGCCACCAGATGCTTCATCGCCTCGAGGCCGACGTTGCGGATGGCGCCGAGCGCATAGAGCACCTCGCCGTTCTCGACCTCGAAATCGGCGCCGGACCTGTTAACATCCGGCGCGCGCACCGTGATCCCGAACCGCCGCGCATCCTGGTGGAAGACCGCCAGCTTGTCGGTGTTCGACAAATCGAGGCTCATCGACGCGGCGAAGAACTCGACGGGCGTGTTCGCCTTCAGCCAGGCGGTCTGGTAAGAAATGAATGCGTACGCGGCGGCGTGCGACTTGTTAAAGCCGTAGCCCGCGAACTTGGCGACCAATTCGAAGATGGAGCCGGACTGCTCCTCCGGAACCCCCTTCTCCTTGGCGCCAGAGACGAAACGGATCTTCTGGAGATCCATTTCCTCCTTCTTCTTCTTGCCCATGGCCCGGCGCAGGAGGTCGGCTTCGCCCAGGCTGTAACCCGCCAGGATCTGGGCGATCTGCATCACCTGTTCCTGGTAGACGATGACGCCGTAGGTCTCCTTCAGCACCGTCTCCAGCGACGGGTGCAGGGTGTCGACAGGCTTCCGTCCGAATTTGCAGTCAACGAAGGTGTCGATGTTGTCCATCGGACCAGGACGATAGAGCGAGATCAGCGCGGTGATCTCTTCGATCGAGCCGCAGCGCATCTTGCGCAGCGTGTCGCGCATGCCCTGGCTTTCCAGCTGGAACACGCCGACCGTCTGGCCA